>JAHWJM010000275.1 GCA_019348435.1 Actinomycetota bacterium | reverse complement strand
CGCCTCGGCTTCGGCGCGATGCGGATCGTCGGTCCGGGCGTCTGGGGCCCGCCGCAGGACCACGACGTCGTGCTCGACCTGCTGCGCCGCGTCATCGCGCTCGGCATCAACCTCATCGACACCGCTGACAGCTACGGGCCGCACTTCAGCGAACAGCTCATCTGCGAGGCGCTCTACCCCTATCCCGAGGGCCTGCTGATCGCGACCAAGGGCGGCCTGCAGCGAAGCGGCCCCGGCCAGTGGTCGCGCAACGGCCGGCCGGAGCACTTGCGTGCCGCCTGCGAAGGCTCGCTGCGCGACCTGCGCGTCGAGCGCATCGACCTCTACCAGCTGCACGCGCCCGACCGCAAAGTTCCCTACGAGGAGTCCGTCGGCGCGCTCGCCGAGCTGCAGGACGAGGGCAAGATCCGCCACATCGGCGTTTCGAACGTCTCGGTCGAGCAGCTCGCGGAGGCGCGCGCGATCGTCGAGGTCGTCACCGTCCAGAACCGCTTCAACCTCACCGACCGCGCATCGCACGACGTGCTCGAGGTCTGTCGGCGCGACGGGCTGGGCTTCTTTCCCTGGTATCCGCTGGCCGCCGGTGAGCTGGCGAAGCCCGGCGCGCCGCTCGCCGAGGTCGCCCGCCGCCACGACGCCACCGCGGGACAGGTGGCCCTGGCCTGGCTGCTCGCACGCTCGCCGGTGATGCTGCCGATCCCCGGCACGGGCTCGATCGCGCACCTCGAGGAGAACGTCGACGCCGCCGAGCTCGTCCTCGACGAGCCCGATCTGGCGCAGCTCGACGAGGCCGCCTAACCAGCCACCGCGGGCTCCCGCTCGGCGGGCTTCTCCTCGACGAGCCGGGACGGCCACCAGATCCTCGAGCCGATGTCGAGCGTCAGCGCAGGGACGAGGATCGAGCGGACGATGAACGTGTCAAGCAGCACGCCGAAGGCGACGACGAAGCCGATCTGCGTCAGGAACACGAGCGGCAGTACGCCCAGCACGGAGAAGACGCCGGCCAAGACGATCCCCGCCGACGTGATCACGCCGCCCGTGACCGCCAGCCCTCGCAGCATCCCCTCCCGCGTTCCGTGGCGCATCGTCTCCTCGCGCACGCGCGCCATCAGGAAGATGTTGTAGTCGATGCCGAGCGCCACGAGAAAGATGAAGGCGAACAGCGGAAGCGAGGGGTCGCTGCCGGGAAAGCCGAAGACGACGTCGAAGACGACGGCCCCGACGCCGAGCGCCGCGAGGAAGGACAGGATCACCGTGGCGATCAGCATCAGCGGCGCGACCAGCGCGCGCAGCAGCAGCATGAGGATCAGGAAGACGACGACGAGCGCGACCGGCACGATGACGCGCGTATCGCGGCCGGCGGCCTCGCGCAGATCGCGCTCGATCGCCGTCGCGCCGCCGACGAGGGTCTGCGGCCCCGCCGCCCGCTTCGCGGCGGCGCGGATGTCGTCGATCAACGCGAACGCCTCCGTCGAGAACGGCGCGGGCCGCAGCACGGCGTTGAGCAGCACGCCGCCCTCGCCGCTTTCGACCGGCGGCGTAACGGAGTCGACGCCCTGCACCTCGGCCACGGCGCGTCGCGCCTCGGCCACCTGCGATCGGTCGCGCACGATGATCTCCGTCGGCGCGTTGGCGCCGCTGGGGAACGACTGTGACAGCAGCTCCTGGCCCTGCACGGCCTCGACGTCGTCGCGGAACGAGTTGCCCTGCGTGAGGCCGTCGTCGAAGTTCAGCATGCCGAGCGCCATGACCGCCAGCAGCGCGACGACGCCGCCCCACACGCGACGCGGGCGGACGGCGATGCGCTCGCCGATGCTCCGCCAGGCGCCGCGCGTCTCGCCGGAGGCGCTGCCGCCACCTTCGGCGTAGCGCGGGATGAACGGCCAGAACGCCCGGCGCCCGAAGACGAGCAGCAGCGCCGGCAGCAGCGTGAGCATCGAGATCATCGCGACGGCGATGCCCAGCGCGCCGATCGGCCCCAGCCCCGAGGTGCCGTTGACCTCCGCCAGCGTGAGGCACAGCAACGCCGCGATCACCGTCGTGCCGGAGGCGACGATCGCCGGGCCGGCGGTGCGCAACGCGAGCGCCATCGCCTCGTGGCGGTTGATGTGGCGCAGCAGCTCCTCGCGATATCGCGCGACGAGCAGCAGGGCGTAGTCGGTCCCCGCCCCGAGGACGAGCACGGACAGGATCGCCGATGACTGCCCGTTGACGGTCACGCCCACCTCGGTCAGCCCAAAGCCGATCGCGCGCGTCGCGACCTCCGCGAACGCGACGGCCATCAGCGGGATGAGAAAGAAGATCGGGCTGCGGTAGATGATGACCAGCAGCACGAGGACGAGCAGGAAGGCCGCGCCGACGAGCACGCCGTTGATGCCCTCGAAGACCTTGATCGCATCGGCGGAGAAGCCGGCCGGGCCGGTCACCTTCGCCTGCAGGCCGCCGCCGGGGTCGCTCACGCGGTCGCGGACGTCCTCGACCGGGTCGATGATCGTGTCCGACTCGCCGTCGCTCGTGATCGCGGCCTGGACGATCGCCGCCTTGCCGTCCGGCGACTGCGCGACCAGTTCGAACGTGGAGGTCGCCCGATAGTCCTGCTGGTTGAGCTCGCGGACATCCGCTGCGATCCGCTGGCGGTCGACCGCGGTCAAGCCGCTGTCGCGGCGGTAGACGATGACCATCGGCGCGATCTCGCCGCCCTGCAGCCGCTCGCTGATCTCGAGCGCCTTCGTCGACTCCGCGTCCCCCGGCAGGAACGAGCTGGACTCGTTCTGCTCGGCATCGGCGAACTTCCCCGGCAGGTTGGCGGCAAACGATCCGAAGATCGCCGCGAACCAGATCGCGACGATGATCCACTTGACGTGGCGGTGGGCGGCGTGGGCGAGCAGCGAGGCCACGCGCGAACTTCTACTGCATGCCCTTGATGCCTAGGTTGCGGAGCGCAGAAGTTCCTCGAGCTGCGCCGGGTCGGTGACCGGCGTTCGGCATGTGAAGCCCTCGCAGACGTAGGCGGCGGGTTGGCCGGCGAGCGTCGTGCGGCCCTCGAGCAGCGGCACCCCGCCGTCGTTCTCGCCGTCGCCGCCGGCAAGCACGACGTTGGGGCGCAGGGCGCGGCGCACGACGCGCGCCAGCGCGCTCGTGTCGGCGCCGACGAGCGCGACCTCGCGGACCGGCGAGAGGTGGAAGTCCAGCGCCTGCAGGAGGTGCCCGAAGGCCAGCGGCGAACGGCGCAGCAGGTCGCCGAAGAGCTTCAGGACGCCGAGCGCGGCATCCTCGTAGACGGCCTCGCCCGTGAGTGCCGACAGCCGTAGCAGGCCGAAGGCGGCGCTCGACTGGCCGGACGGGATCGGCGCGTCGTCGACTTCCTTGCGGCGCGCGACGAGCTGCTCGTGGTCGCTGGAGGTCTGGTAGAAGCCGCCGCGCTCGGCGTCGCCGAAGCGCTCGATGGTGTCGTCGGCGATCGCGCGGGCGGCATGGAACCAGCGCGGCTCGAACGTCGCCTCGTAGAGCGTCAGCAGCGCCTCGAGCATGAACGCGTGGTCCTCGAGGTAGCCGTTGAGCTTCGCCTGGCCGGCGTTGTAGGTGCGCAGCAGGCGGCCCTCGGGGTCGCGCATCTCGTCGAGCACGAATGTCGCAGCGCGGCAGGCGGCCGCGAGATAATCGTCGCGCTCGAGCACCGCGCCGGCTTCGGCCAGCGCGCCGATCATGAGGGCGTTCCAGGCGGTCAGCCGCTTGTCGTCGAGCCCGGGCCAGACGCGCTGGTCGCGCACCCCCAGCAGCCGCGCGCGGATCCGCTCGCGCACCTCCCCCGCGGGCTCGGGACCGCGCGATTCGAGGATGTTCGCGCCCTCGAAGTTGCCGTGCTCGCTGGCGCCGAACCACGCGATCGCTGCGTCCGCGTCGTCGCCGAGGACGTCTCGCAGCTCTCCGAGGCTCCAGACGTAGAACTTGCCCTCGACGCCCTCGGAGTCGGCATCCAGCGCACTGAAGAACGCGCCCTCGGGCCCGGTCATCTCGCGCAGCGCCCAATCGAGCGTCTCCTCGACCGTGCGGCGCAGGATGCGATCTCCGCCGTCCGCGCCGCCGCTGACCTGCCAGCCGTGCAGGTAGGCCCGCGCGAGCATCGCGTTGTCGTAGAGCATCTTCTCGAAGTGCGGCACCGTCCAGTTGTCGTCGGTCGAGTA
>JAHWJM010000274.1 GCA_019348435.1 Actinomycetota bacterium | reverse complement strand
ATCCGAAGATCGTCTGCCCGGCGATCATGGTCCCGGTCGGCACCGGGATCCTGATCGCCGGTGCGAACGAGATGCTCACCGAGAACAACCAGATCTACGACAACTGGCGCTACGGCGCGATGCTCTTCTTCGTCGAGGCGTACTTCCGCGGCGAGGACGACCCCGCCCAGCAGGACGACACCTCGCACTACAACAAGTTCCTCCACAACCGGATGGGAATCGCGCCGGGTGGCAGGGCGCTCCCGAACGGGACCGACTTCTGGTGGGACGAGTTCCTCTCCAACCGCGGGAACTGCTGGTACGACAACACGGGCCCCGGCGGGACCGCGGCCGGGATCACCGGCCCCGGCGACGCCGGCGAGATCGGCCTGGACGTGGCCGGCGACCTCCTGCTGGACGGCGGCGCCTCCATCTCCACGCTGGCCGTCGAGGGCGACTCGAAGCTTGGGCTGCAGGGCACCCTCGACGTGCTGCAGGAGCTGACCGGCGCCGAATCGATCCGCCAGCTGCCGACGCTCAAGCTCTTCAAGATCCGCATGGACCTCGAGATGCAGGGCGACACGAAGTCACTGTCGACGGAGGGCGTCGCCGAGGAGCCCGTCGAGCTCGAGGGGGTGCCCTACGACGAGCTCGACGTCGCGGTCGTCCGCGCGACGCAGGGCGACCTGCCGGTCGTCTCGCGGCCCTACGCGCCGGCGGCCGCCGAGCTGGGGATGACCGAGGCCGAGCTGCTCGAGCACATGGCCGCCATGAAGGAGCGCGGCATCCTGCGCCGCGTCGCCGCGATCCTCTACCACCGCCGCGCGGGCTTCAGCGCCAACGGCATGGGCGTCTGGGCGGTGCCGGAGGAGAAGATCGCCGAGTTCGGCCCGCGGATGGCGTCCTTCCGCGGCATCTCGCACTGCTATCAGCGCCCGACCTACGAAGACTGGCCCTACTCGATCTTCACGATGGCGCACGGCCGCTCGAAGGAGGAGTGCGACGCGATCCTCGACGCGATCGCCGGCGAGTTCGCCATCACGCAGCGCGCGACGCTCTACTCGTCGACGGAGTTCAAGAAGATCCGGCTTCTGTACTTCACCGACGACTTCAAGAACTGGGAAGCGCAGCACGCCGGCGCCGCGTGACCGTCTCGCTGCGCGATGCGCGCTCTGCCGAGCTCTACGCGCGCGCCGTGACGTATCTGCCCGGCGGCGTGAACTCGCCGGTCCGGGCGATGCGGTCGATCGGCCGCGACCCGCTGTTCATGCAGCGCGGCGCCGGCGGCGAGATCTTCGACGTCGACGAGAACCCCTTCGTCGACTGGGTCTGCTCGTGGGGCCCGCTCATCTGCGGCCATGCGCATCCGGCGATCGTGAAGGCGGTCACCGATGCGGCGCAGTGCGGCACGAGCTTCGGCGCGCCGACCGCCGGCGAAGTCGACCTCGCCGAGGAGGTCAGCCGCCGCGTGCCCGGGGTCGAGATGCTACGCATGACGTCGTCGGGCACCGAGGCGGCGATGAGCGCGGTGCGCCTTGCCCGCGCGGCGACCGGTCGCACGAAGCTGCTGAAGTTCGCCGGTGCCTATCACGGTCACGTCGACGGCCTGCTCGCCGACGCCGGCAGCGGCCTGGCCACGCAGGGCATTCCGGCCTCGCCCGGCGTGCCCGCCGAGGTGGCGGCGAGCACGATCGTCGTGCCCTGGAACGACCCCGACGCGGTCGTCGCCGCGACGGAGGCGCACGAGTTCGCGGCGATCCTCGCGGAGCCGTTTCCGGCCAACATGGGCCTCGTGGCGCCGGCTGAGGGGTTCCTCGAGCTGCTGCGGGCACGCGCGGACGCCACGGGCGCGCTGCTGATCTTCGACGAGGTCATCTCCGGCTTTCGGGTCTCGCGCGGCGGTGCGCAGGAGCTCAGCGGCGTCATCCCGGACCTGACGGTCATGGGCAAGGTGATAGGCGGCGGCCTGCCGGCCGCCGCCTACGGCGGGTCGCGCGCGCTGATGGCACGCATCGCGCCGGCGGGCGACGTCTACCAGGCCGGCACGCTCTCGGGCAATCCGCTCGCGGTCGCAGCGGGGCTCGCGACGCTCGCGCTGCTCGACGGCGAGCAGCCCTACCTCAAGCTCGCGGCGGCGACGCACGCGCTCGCCGACGGCCTGGCCGAGGCCGCGGGCTCGGCCGGCTACGAGGACATCCAGATCGTGAGCACCACCGGCCTGCTGACGCTGTTCTTTAGCACCGAGCCGGTAACCGACTACGCGGGCGCGCGAGGCTGCGACCGCGACGCCTACGCGAGCTGGTGTCGCGGCCTGCTTGCGCGCGGCGTCTACGCCCCGGCGTCGCAGTTCGAGGCGTGGTTCCCGTCGCTTGCGCACACGCGCGAGCAGATCGAGCGCACGGTCTCTGCGGCGGCCGCCGCGTTTGCGGAGGTCGAGCGTTGACCGAGGAGGACGCCATCGCGCGCCTGCGCGCGGCGATCCGCGCCGCCGCCGGCCCGCTGGCCGACGCGGTGAGTGCCGCGCCGGCCGCCTACGCCATGGACGACAGCGGCCTCGATCCCGTCGCGCTCGCCGCCTCTGGACCGCGCGCGGCGGCACACCGCGACGATGTCGAGCTCGCGGTGACGGCCGTGCTCGAGGGCTGCCTGCTGCACTACGGCCAGCCGCGCGCGCTGCAGATCGACGATCCGGACCTCGCGCTGCTCGCGGGCGACCGGCTCTACGCGCTCGGCCTCGCGCGCCTGACGTCGATCGGCGACCTGACCGCGATCGCCGAGCTCGCCGACATCATCGCGCTCAGCGCGCAGGCCTACGCGTCGGGCGACGAGCGCCTGGCGCTCGCGGCCTGGCACGCCGGCGCGGCGGCGATCGGATGGGGTCCCGGCGAGGAGCTCGCGGCGGCAAAGCAGCTCGCTCGCGCCGGTGACGCGGGTGGCGCGTCCGCGCTGCACGATGCAGCGCGGAGCCAGGTCGCGGCGCACGAGGCGCAACGGCGCCGCGGAAGCGACGTTTGTAACGTCACGCACAGCAGCGCATCTGGCGCATCGCAAGAGCCTCCGGAGCGCTAGATTGCACTTCCCGTGTCACGAGATCGTCGCAAGGAACCAAAGACGCCCAAGACGACCGCCGAGTTGGGTATCCCCGGCGCGTTCGAGGGCGAGACCGTCAGCCGCCGGCGCTTCATGACGGGCACCGTCCACGCAGCCGGCGGCATCGCCGCCGCCGCCTTCACGCTGCCCGCGGTCGGGCTCGCCGTCGGACCGGTCTTCGAGAAGAAGGAGCAGCACTGGGAGACGGTCGGGCCGATCGAGGACTTCGCGAACGACACGTACATCCCGCGGACGCTCACGCTGGTGCGCGGCATCGGCGACGTCGGGAAGTCGACGGTCTACATCCGCAAGTACAACCCGCAGCTCGATGACGAGGCGCGCGACGAGTACAACGAGTTCATCGCGATCTCGTCGCGCTGCATGCACCTCGGCTGCCCCGTGCGCTTCGTGGAGGCCTCCGAGCGCTTCATCTGCCCGTGCCACGGCGGCGTCTACGACTTCCAGGGCAAGGTCGCCGGCGGCCCGCCCGTCCGTCCGCTGGATCGCTTCTACACGCGCGTGCGCAACGGCAACGTCGAGGTCGGGCCGCGCTTCAGCGTCAACTCCGAGCTGAAGCGCTTCTCGCCGCGCGACCCCGGCATGCCGCTCGACGGAATCGGCCCGTATGTCTACCCGGCGCGGCCCAGCGTCCGGAAGATCGAGGGAACGTAAGCGATGGCCAATCTCAAGCCACCCCTTCCGCGCGCGCTGCGTCCGCAGCCCGAGCGTCCGAGCGAGGACAACGGCAAGGCGCCGCCGACGCGCAAGGACAAGCTCGCCGAGAAGGGCATCTCGACGATCGACTGGATCGACGAGCGCACGTCGATATCGGGCGGCGCGCGCTGGCTGATGTTCCGCAAGATCCCGAGGGGGACGAACTGGTTCTACACGTTCGGCTCGGCGACGCTGTTCGCCTTCCTCTCGCAGGCCGTGACCGGCGTCGTCCTCGCGATGTACTACGACCCGTCGGCGACGCGCGCCTACGAGTCCGTGCGCTACCTCACCAACGAGGTCTTCCTCGGCGAGTTCGTGCGCGGCATGCACAAGTGGGGATCGACCGTCATGGTGATCCTCGTGTTCCTGCACATGGGGCGCACGTTCTTCTACGGCGCCTACAAGTACCCGC
>JAHWJM010000273.1 GCA_019348435.1 Actinomycetota bacterium | reverse complement strand
CCTCCATCTTCTCGCGCGCAACCTCGCCGGTCGCGCCCCGCCGGTCCGCGTCTCGCTGGCGTGAGTGGCGGCCGCCCGCGGGCGGCGCCCCTGAGACGACGACTGGAGGTTCCACGACATGCAATCCAAGGGAAGCCGGATCGCGCTGGTAGCGGTCGCGGCGATCATCGCGGTGGTGGCGTTCTACACCAACCACGTGCTGCCCGAGGCTTCCACCGGTCGATGCTGTCTCAGAAACGAGCCTTTCTGAGACGCCGGCGGACGTGTCAAAGGTGTGACGCCTGCCGAGTCTACGCCGGCAGTACGGACTGGCGAGGGAGCACGCACGGTGACTGACCGCTTCGTCCGCCGCACCCTCACCCCAGCCGAGCAGCGCCGCGCCGAACGACGCGCCCTCGTCGACGGCCATGCGCTGCAGCGGCAGCTCGAGTACCGACGCGAGGATCTCGAGCCACAGCCGGCTGCGCGCGCCGCCGCCCGACACCCGCCCGAGAACCGGCCGGGCCGGCGCCGAAGACGTCTCGCAGACGAGATCCAAGCCGTCGCGCAGGCCGAATGCGACGCCCTCGAGTACCGCCCGCACGAGCGCCCCGCGGTCGTGGCGCAGCGACAGCCCGGTGAACGAGCCGCGCGCGGCGGGGTCGGCGTGCGGCGTGCGCTCGCCCGCGAGGTAGGGCAGGAACGTCAGCCCCTCTACGCCCGGCTCCCAGCGCTCGGCGTCGGCGATCAGCGCCGCGTAGTCGCTTCCCGGCGCCGCCACGTCGCGCAGCCAGCGCAGCGATCCGGCTGCCGAGAGCATCACGCCCATGCTGTGCCACGCTCCGGGGACCGCGTGGCAGAACGCGTGCACGCGCGCCGCCGGATCGGCGGCGAACGCATCCGACGCGGTGAAGATCACACCCGACGTGCCGAGCACGACCGACGCCGGCCCGGGCCGGTCGATACCGACCCCCAGCGCCCCCGCCGCCTGGTCTCCCGCGCCCGCCGCGACCGGAATACCGCCTGTTGTGACGCCGCTCAGATGCGGCGACTCGAGCGCGCGCGGCAGCCACGCCGGATCGACCTCGAGCGCCGCGGCGACCGACTCGCTCCAGCGCCGCTGCGCGACGTCGAACAGCAGCGTCCCCGAGGCGTCCGCGACGTCGGTGGCGTGCTCGCCGCACAGTCGCAGCCGGACGTAGTCCTTCGGCAGCAGCACGTGCTCGATCTGCGCGTACACGCCGGGCTCGTGGCGCGCGAGCCAGCGCAGCTTGGGCGCCGTGAACCCCGGCAGCGCGCGGTTGCCGGTCTGCGCGATCAGCGCGTCGAGGCCGAAGCGCTGCTCGATCTCGGCGCACTCCGCCCCGGTGCGCCCGTCGTTCCAGAGCATCGCCGGGCGCAGCACGCGCCCGCCGCCGTCGAGCGCGACGAGCCCATGCATCTGCCCCGTCAGCCCGATGCCGGCGATCTCGCCGGCGTCCTGCAGCGAGCGCAGCACGGCCTGCGCGCCCGCCCACCAATCGGCCGGGTCCTGCTCTGCCCAGCCGGGCTGCGGCGTCGACAGCGGATGCTCGGCCTCGGCGCGCGCGACGACGGTGCCGTCGTCGGCCGCTACGAGCAGGCCCTTGACCGACGACGTGCCGACGTCGACGCCGGCGAGCAGCGTCACGCGCCGAGCGCCGCGTATACGAGCTCGTACGCGCGGATCGCGTCCTTGCGACCCTGCGCCTCGCGCAGCGCCTCCTCGTCGATCCGCGACGCCGCGGCGTCGATGAAGCGCCACTGCAGCACGCTGCGCCTGACGACGTCGACGGCGTCCTCGGTGTACGGGTACAGGTCGAAGCCGAGCCGCTCGCCGCCGGCGCCGTAGTCGGCCCGGCGCAGCTCGAGGGCCAGCTCGAGCGTCTCCATGAACGCCGTCGCGCCGACCATGTTGTCGTCGTCGAAGGTGCCCCAGCCGGAGTTCGCGTGCTGGTGTCCGAGCAGCCCCTCGGCGGCCAGCAGCGCCGCGTACTCGGCGAGGTTCTCGCCGTTCATGATCAGGTGCTGCCAGTCCATGTTGACCTGCACGTTGTCGATCTCGCGGGCGCGCAGCGTGTGGATGACGTGCAGCGTCATGCCGACGTTGCCCATGTGGATCTTCATCGCGGGCTCGGAGTTCTTGTGCTCGAGCAGCAGGATTTGGTCGTGCTCGGCGAGCTTCTTCGCGGCCTCGCCGATGCCGTCGATCAGCCGCGCCCAGCTCGTCGCGTAGGGCGTCTGGAAGGGGTAGTTGTAGCCCTCGATCCCGGGCCAGATGATCATCCGCGCGCCGAGCCGGCCGGCGAAGTCCGCGCAGGCGACGGTCTGCCGTACGGCCTCCTCGCGCGTGGCGTCATCCGGGGAGGAGAGCCCGCCGCGCGCGAAGCGGTTGTCGAGGTGCATCCCGCTGGCGATCGCGGCGATGCCGTGGCCGTCGAGCGCGTCGCGCACCTCGCCGAGGTTGTCGTCGGAGAGCTCCTGCGGGTAGTGGAACTCGTAGTCGTCGATCAGGCCGTCGAGGCCGGCGACGGCCGTGCGCACGTGCTCGGCGGTGCTCACGCCGGCCAGCTCGGGCTTGTAGCCGGCGGGGTTGAAGCGGGTGACCATCGGGCCCATCGCCCAGATGCCAAGGCTCGTCTTCATGGTCCTCTCTCCTGCGTCGTGTCGATGATCGTCGCGCTCCGCGCGCTGCGCCGCGCGGCTTCGATGACGCGCAGCGCGGCGACGCTGTCGCGCGGGTCGACCGGCATCTGCGTCGCATCGGTCAGGGCGTCTCGCACGCCCGCGTAGAACTGCTCGTAGGCGCCGGACTCGATCTCGAGCGTGCCCTCGCCGGCGCCGTCGACGTAGCGCGCCGGCCGGCCCGCGCCCCAGCCCTCGTCGCCCGGGCGCAGGCCCGCCACGAGCTGGTCCTCCTGCGGGTCCAGGCCCGGCGTCTCGATCCCGGCGCGGGTGCCGCTGAGGCGCAGCGAGCGCCCCCCGACCGGCGCGATCGCGCTCATCCACAGATGCGAGCGCACGCCGCCGGTGTGCTCGAGCGCGACGAAGGCGTCGTCGTTGACCTGCGCGCCCTGCCGCCGCATCGCGATCTCCGCGTAGACCCGCTCGGCAGGCCCGAACAGCGTCAGCGCCTGGTCGATCAGGTGCGCGCCGAGGTCGAGCAGCAGCCCGCCGCCCTCATCGGCGCCCGCGCGCTCGCGCCAGCCGGCGGCGTCGACCGCGGGCCTGAAGCGCTCGTAGCGCGACTCGAAGCGCGTGATCGATCCCAGCTCGCCGGAGGCGGCGATCCGCCGGACGGTCAGGAAGTCGCCGTCCCAGCGGCGGTTCTGAAAGACGGTGAACGGCACCCCCGCCGCCTCGAAGTCGTCTACGAGCGCAGCCGCCGGCTCCGCCTGCACCGCGAGCGGCTTGTCCATCACGACCGCGATGCGCTGCGCCAGGGCGCGACGCGCGACGGGCAGGTGCAGCCGGTTGGGCGTGGCGACGACGAGCAGGTCGAGCTCGTCGACGCGGCGCAGCAATTCGTCTGCGTCGGCGAACACCTCGACGCCCGCATGCGCGGCCCGTGCCCGCGCCGCCCGCTCGGCGTCGGAGGTCGTCACCGCGACGAGCGACAGCCCGTCGGTGACGGAGATCAGCGGCGCGTGGAAGACCTCGCCGGCCAGCCCGTAGCCCGCGATCGCGACCCGCAGCGCGCGCCTCATGCGAGCGCCACCGCGTGGCCTTGCGCGGCCGAGCGATACAGCGCGTCGATCGTGCGCGCCTGACCGAGCGCGTCCGCGCGCCCGAGCAGCGCCGGGCGGTCGCCGCGCAGGTAGCGCCAGGTCCCGCCGAGCCCGACCAGCTGGAGCAGCCCGACCGAGCCGGCCGTGCGCAGCAGCGCCGGCGTCGGCAGCCCACGGGCGTCCGCTGCCGCTCCGGCCGCGGCCAGCGCGTGCACCGCGAGGAACGCCTGCGCCGGCCGGCTGCGCGGGGCCGACGCGAGCGCCAGCCCCAGGAGGCCGACGTGGGCGACGGGCCCGGCGGTGCTGCGCACCACCCGGTGTCCCCACAGCTGCAGCGACGTGGAGCCGTGCCCGAGCAGCAGCTCCCGGCGGCGCACGACCACGTCGAGCATCCCGGCGATCACGCGCGTCCGCCGCTCCCACTCCTCGCGGACGCCCGAGGTCGGCTCCTCCTCGGCCCGGGCGGCCGGCTCGTAGACCACCTT
>JAHWJM010000272.1 GCA_019348435.1 Actinomycetota bacterium | reverse complement strand
GACATTGGGCGTGACGCGCTGGTCCCACGTCGGGCGGTCGAGCCAGCGGGCCATCCAGCCGCTGTCGTCGCCCTCGTGCTCGTCCTTGATGCCGGGCAGCCAGTCGGCGGCAGTGCCCTCGTCGGGCACCTCCGCCGGGACGCCGTCGAAGTTGGCGGCCACTCTCTCATCTGCGGGCAGCACGGCGACGGACGTGACCTCCAACTCGGGCACTTCCCCGGCCGCGATCGCGCGCCTGCCCCGTCTCTCCCCAGCCTTCCGCGCCGCGGCACGCTCGGACGGCTTGGCCGTCGCCTCGCGCGCCGCCACGTCGGCCGCTCCCGCCGCGGCGGCGGGGCGGCAGACCGAACACCAAGAGGCCTGCTGGCACGATCCTCACGGGCGGTGGTGGCGGCGACGCTACAGCGGCACCGCATCCGATCGCTGGAGACCTCGATGACCGCCACCCTCAGCCGCTCCTCCGCCCAACGCGCAGCGCTCGTGGCGCTGATCGTCGCCGCGACGCTCGGCTGCGCGGCGGCCGTCGCGCCCGCCTCCGCCGATGCGGCCGACCGCCTGCTGGCCGGTCAGCAGATCGGCGCCGATCAACGGCTCGTGTCCGAGTCGGGGCGCAGCTTCCTCGCGGTGAGCCAGTGGTCGCCGAACATCGCGCTGTACCGGCGCGACTGCGCGGTGCCGCGCTGGGCGCAGTACACGGGGAGCGCCGACGCCGACATCCGCGCGGTGATGCAGGGAGACGGCAACTTCGTGCTCTATCACCGCGGCTGGACGCCGCTGTGGTCAAGCGGCACATACGGCAACCCCGGTTCGTACATCGTGCTCCAGAACGACGGCAACCTCGTCATCTACGCCCCAGGCGGCCGCGCGCTGTGGGCGACCGGCACGCAGGAGGATTGGTCGACGTACCCGCGATACGGCTGCTAGGCGGCTAGCTGAGTGTTCACGCTGCTGCTGCGCGGTGCGCCGCGGCACCGCCCGGGTACAGGGCGTGCCGTGAGCCTGCCCACGTGGCTGCTGCTGAGCTCCGGGCTCCTGGCCGTGGCGGTCGTGCTGGGCCTGCTCGCGGCGCGAGTCGGCCTCCAGCTCACCGTCGTCCTCGTCTTCGTCGGCTTCGCCGCCCGCTTCGCCGGCGACTCCTTCGGCCTCGAAAGCCCCCTGGAAGGAGACGGCTTCGAGGAGGTCGTCGTCTTCCTGTTTCTCCCCGTCCTCGTGTTCGAAGCGGCGCTCGGCCTGTCGGTCCGCGCGTTCTTTCGCAACCTCGGGCCGATCCTCGTGCTGGCGATCGTCGCGCTGTTGGTCTCCGCCGTGCTCGTCGGCGCTGCGCTCGCGCTCGTGCTCGACATCCCGCTGGCGGCGGCGCTGCTCTTCGGGGCGTTGATCTCCGCGACGGATCCCGTCGCGGTCGTGGCGGTCTTTCGCCAGCTCGGCGTCCCCGAGCGGCTGCTCGTGCTCGTCGAGGGCGAGAGCATGCTCAACGACGGCGTCGCGATCGTCCTGTTCACGATCCTGCTCAGCGCGGCGCTCGGCGCCGACGTCAGCGTCGCCGGCGGGATCGTCGACTTCGTCGTCGTCTTCTTCGGCGGCGCGGCGATCGGGGCGCTGTTCGGCATCGGCGTCGCGGTCCTGCTGCCCTGGCTGGACCGCAACCTCACGGCGACGCTGACGGTCGCCGTCGCCTACGGCAGCTTCGTCCTCGCCGACCACATCCTCGGCTTCTCGGGCGTGATGGCGGGGGTCTCTGCGGGCATCGTCATCGCGGGCTTCGCGCCGAGCCGAGGCTCGGCAGACGCGCGCAAGATGCTCGAGCAGGTATGGGAGGCGCTCGGATTCGTCGCGAACGCGCTGCTGTTCCTGCTGATCGGCCTTGCGATCGAGCCCGTGCTGATCCGCGAGCACCTCGGGGCGATCGCGCTCGCGAT
Source organism: Actinomycetota bacterium (assembly GCA_019348435.1). Classification (GTDB taxonomy): domain Bacteria; phylum Actinomycetota; class Thermoleophilia; order Solirubrobacterales; family Solirubrobacteraceae; genus CADCVQ01. Next base: position 2,302 of record JAHWJM010000272.1, on the reverse strand, counting down.
CGTCGTGGTGCTGGTGGCCCGCGCCGCGGCGATCGTGCCCGTCGTCTCGGCGCTCGAGCGCATCGCGCACATCCCGCGCGTCGGCCGCCGCAACGAGGCGGTGCTGATCTGGGGCGGCCTGCGCGGTGGCGTGGCGCTCGCGCTCGCGCTCGCGCTGCCTACGTCGCTGCCGGAGCACGACATGTTCGTCGCCATGACCGGAGGCGTCGTGCTCGCGACGCTGCTGCTCAACGCGACGACGATCGGCTGGCTCATCCACCGGCTCGGGCTCGATGAGCCCAGCCGCGCGGCTCGTTTCCTCGCGGCGGTCGCGCGGCTGGAGGCCGCGCGTGCGGCCTCCAGCCGGCTGGACGAGCTCGGCGTGCAGAACGAGGACGTCGTGGACCGTCTGGACGAGGTGCAACGGGCGGCGCGCGACGAGCTCGAGCGCATCGAGCTGAGCGCCGACGAGGAGGTGGAGGTCATCACGCGTCAGGGGCTGCTCGTCGAGCGCCAGGTCTACCAGCGCCTGAGCGACGCGGGCCTGCTGCAGCCCACGGCGGCGCGCACGCTGCTGCACGAGGTCGACGACCACATCGACGAGGTGGTGCTCGGGCGCAGCAAGCTCACGACTCTCGGCGAGACCCGCCCGCCGCGCGGCGAGACGGTCGTGCAGCACGTCGCCGCGCGGATTCCGCGGCCGGCGGGCGAGGATCCCAGCGAGATCGCCTACTCGGAGGCGATGGCGCGCCGCCTCGCCGCTCGCCGGACGCTCGAGGCGCTCGAGCTCTTCAAGGACCTTCCCAACGTGCACGACGCCGCGGTGGAGGGGGCGCGGGAGGTCTTCTGCCGCCGCGAGGACGACGCCGAGCGTGCGCTCGTCGCGTTCGACGCCGATGGCGCGGCGCAGGCCGACGCGCTGCACCGCCGGATGGCCGACGCGCTCGCGCGCGTCGCGGCCGGCGAGGCGCTCGCCGAGCTCACGGAGGTCGGGCTGCTGCCCGAGGTGGTCGCCCGCGACGCCACGCGTGCACTCAGCGCCCCGGCAGCTACGAGCTGAACCGCCGACCGTGCCGCGGCGAAGTCGCCCTCAGCGGAACTTCGTGCGCTGGAACTGCAGCTTGTACTCCGCGTTGAGCCCGCCGCCGCTGTTGCCCAGCCCGATCCCGACGTAGTATCGCCGCGCGGACCGGCTCGGGTTGCGGATCGTCACGGCGTCGATCTTCAGCGTTCCCTTGCGCGAGCGGGCGATGATGTGCCGGTCGTCGTCGATCGAGCGCGCCCTCGATCGGGAGACATAGAGGTCGGGATTGCCGAACGCCGGACGCAGGCGGATCCGCGCGCGCGAGCGCCGCGGCAGGCGGATGCGGTAGACGTCGTAGGGGTCCTCGACCTTGTCGGCGCTGCCGCCGAGCGTCCGTCGGCCGCTGCCGCGCCAGACATACGGGTCGGGCTGCGAGAAGACGGAGCCGTCGACGAACGAGATGCCGTCGTTGGGCTCGAACACGTCGCGCGCGGGCGCCGGCAGCGCGACCAGCCGGGCCGCCCGGCGCTCGACGAGGCCGAAGCCGGTGTTGGCGTCATAGCCGCCGGGCGCAACGTCGCGCGCCGAGCGCCGCAGCACGTCGGCGAGCTGGCCGTTGGAGAGGCCGCGGCGCGCGGTCGCCAGCCAAGCGGCCGCGCCGGAGACGATCGGGGCCGCAAAGCTCGTCCCGCTGCCGGTCGTCACCCCGTCGACCACGCCATCCTCGGTGTCGAACTCGAGGGGCGTCGCCAGCGGGATCGAGTCGCCGGGCGCCGCGACGTCGATCGCGGCGTTGGCGCTGCTGAACGCCGACGGCCCCAGCGACGAGTTCAGCGAGGCGACCGAGAGGACGTGCGGATAGGCCGCCGGGAAGACCACCGGGTTGCCCGCGCCGAACTCGTTGCCGGCGGCCGCCACCACGAGGCTGCCCCTGGCGAACGCGATCTGCACGGCGCCGAACATCGTCGCGCAGTCCGACGTCGATCCGAAGCTCAGGTTGATGACCTTCGCGCCGCGATCCGCCGCGGCCAGGACACCCTCCGCGGCGTCAGAGCACCTGATGTCCAGCGGCAGGCCGACCGACAGGATCGGCGCCCCGGGAAAGACGCCGACGACGCCGAAGCCGTTGAACGAACCCGCCGCCGCCGAGGCGACCTGCGTGCCGTGCTCCCCCAGGACCGGTCCCGGGTTGAGCTGGCGCGTGTGGCCGGCGAGGTCGGGGTGCGAGATGTCGACGCGATCGTCGACGACGGCGATCGAAACGGTGCCGGGCGCAGGCGGCGAGAGCCCCGGCTCGAC
>JAHWJM010000271.1 GCA_019348435.1 Actinomycetota bacterium | reverse complement strand
ATTGCAGCGGCTTCTCGAGCGGGTCGATCAACTCTCGGCGAGCGTGCGGAGCTCGCAGATGCCGTCGAGCTCCGCGCCCGGCACGGTGAGCCGCCGTGGCCGCGCTCCGGTCGAGAGCAGCAGGCGGTCGTAGCCGATGCGCTTGCGCGCACCGAGCGCGACCGGACTGGCCGCGACGTCGAGCGCCAAGACGGTCTGGCACGGCGCAGGTCGATCGCGTGCTCCTCGTACGGCTCCGACGGTAACCATGGTCCTCGGCCTGCTCATGCGGGTCGCTCCTTTATCGCGTACGGGATGCCGCACGGCTGGCGTCGACCTCGGAGCGCGCCTTGCGGGTGCGCCGCGAGCAATCCGCTGCGAGAGCCGAAACCGCCGCGGGAGCCGAAACGACCGCGGGCGCGGGTGCCGGCACGATGTTGTCCTCGGCTGCGCGAGCGCACGCCCGGCCAAGTCGCGCCAATGCATCGTCAGCGCGGCGCGTGAGCCAGCGACGTCCGCCGAGCACGAGCACCAGCCGGGTGGCGAGACCGCGCGTCTCGAACTGCAGGGCGAGATCGACCTCGGTCGTGCCGCGTCCCGCGGAGAGAATCCATGTCGCCCACAGCGCGGTTCGGCGACCACGCAGGATCTCGACAGAAACCACACGGCCCTTCGCCCTCGGCTGCACGTGAACGTGGAGACCGCGAGGCACCCTGCGGAGCAGGCGCAGCTGGTTGGCTGGCTCGGAGAGGAAGTGATGCAGCGTGCCGGCGTCGGCGGCGACCGTGCGCGTGGCGATGAGCGGGGTCAGGCCCCAGTCCATCAGGCGGTTCAGCAAAGCTAGGAAGACGAGTTCGATCATGTCTAGTTAGTGCCGAGTCAATGCGTCGTCTTACTCATTCGATGTTTTCGGCACGCGGGACGCTCGCTCGAAGCGCGAGAACGTGCCCGGCGCGACCGGCTCGTCGCGGCCGGTGTGTCAGACGAAGACCAAGCGCCCGTCAGCGCCCGCGGCCTCACCGTCGGCCGCGGCCCTGCCCGACGCCGCCGGCGATGCTGCTTCAGGATGCGCCCCGCGCCGGGGGCTGCTCCACCGCAGTGCGCGCAGCTGGCGGCCCGGGACGACCGCCCGGCAACGGTCAGCGACGCAGGCGGATCTCGATCTGGCCGCCATGCGTGCGCGTCTCGTACGTGGCCTGCGGAACGCTGGCCGGGCCGTGGACGACGCCGCCGTCCCGGAGGCGAAAGACGCTCTGATGCCACGGGCACGTGACCGTGCAGCTCGCGGGGTCGACGTCCCCTTCGTCGAGCGGACCGCCCGCGTGACTGCAGCGGCTGCCGATCGCGTGGATGTGTCCGTTGGAGCGGTACAGCAGCACCGTGGCGTCGCCGGTGACGGCTCGCGCGGAGGCGCCCTCCTGCAGCTCGGCCTCGTCGAGCACCGCGGTCCAGTCCTCCGGCGCGTGCTGGTAGAAGGCGTTGTTGACGCCGACGCCGCGGCTGTGGCTGAGGTAGCCGCCGAGGTAGCCACCGACCGCCATCGAGGTCATGCCCGCGAGGCCGAGCGCGGTCGCGGTGCGGCGGTCGCCCCGGCGCCGTGCGCGCAGCGACCAGCCGTACAGGCCGAGCCCGATCACGTTCGCGACGGCGTGGACGGCGCCCACGCGCTGATCGGGTCCATAGCTGTCAGACCAGTCCGCCGCCCCGGCAGCCGCCGTCGGCACGGCCGACAACAGCCCGAGCGCGACGAGGACGTCGGCGGCATGCTCGCCGCGCTCCTTCGCCAGGAGATCGAGCACGCTCGCGCTGGCGAGCGTGCCGATCGGGATGTCGGTCAGCAGCGGATGGAGCGGATGGCCGAGGCGGGTTCCGCTCAGCAGGTCCTTCAGGCCGCCCTGGCCGACCACCTGCTGAACCGCCTTGGCGACCGCGGTCGCCGGCGCGTCCAGACGCTCGAGCCCTCCGAGCTTCTCGGCCGATGCATGCAGTCCCACGACGTATCCTCGTCCGCTCATGGCGCCGGCGATGTGCCCTCGTCCGCGTGCCGGACGTACTCGAGGAGGCTGTCGTGATCGTCGGCGCAGGCGGGACAGCCGATCAGGTGCGCCCGCATCGCGGGCACGGCGACGTCGGGGTCGCCGCCCGCCAACGCCGTGTCGACGTAGCGATCGAGATGATCGAAGCACTCCTCACAGGTCAGCTCGGGCTCGGCGGGACCCAGCAGCGCGGCGACCAGCCGGCGGCGCTCGATGGTCCGTTCGTCGGTCATGTCTCGTGCTCCCATTCGCCATTGGCGATGTCGAAGCCCTCCGCGGCCAACTCGATACGCAGCTTCTTGCGCGCGTCGTGCAGGGTCTTGTACAGCGCCCCGCGCGTGGTGTTCAGGCGCTCGGCGAGGACGTCGATCGGGATCCCGTTGAGCGTGATCGCGACGAGCACCTCGCGCTGATGGCAGGTCAGGCGTTCGGCGATGGCGACCCGCAGCGCATCCAGCAGCTCGCTCTCGGCGAGGTGCTCGCCGGGCGTCAGCGCGTGCGACGCGAACGCGGGCCACGCGTCCGGCTCGAGCGGCAGCTCGCGCTGCTGCCAGGCGCGGCGGCGCAGCTTCACCGCGGCCTCGTAGAGGGCGAACTTGTAGACCCAGGTCGTGAAGCGGCTCTCGCCGCGAAACTGCTCGAGCTTGCCGAGCACCGCCACGAGCGCGTCGTCGGCGGCCTGCTGGGCGAGGTCGTCGTGGTCGCCGCCGCGCAGATGGGCGAGCATGTGACGCCGCCGCGACACCTCGTAGCGAGCGGCCCGCAGCAGCAGCTCGTGCAGCCGCCGGACGGCGTCGTCGCGGAGGTGGCCGCTGCCCGCCAGGTCGTGCAGCCAGCGCCGCGAGTCCTCGTCCAGGATCGTCGGGGGCACGGCCGAGCCCGCGTCGGCGGAGTGCGGCAGCGAGCCCGCCACCCTGATCGGACGGACGGCGTCGGCGGCTGCTTCGCGCGCCGTCATGGCGCCGGTCCGTCGAGGGGCGCGAGGATCCGGGCGGCGAGCTCCGGCGGACAGGCGCGGTCGACGAGGACGAGCAGCTCGTGCAGGTCGATCCCGCTGTCCGCGACCCAGGCCGCCAGCGGCGCGTCGAAGCCGGCGGCGATCAGGCGGCGCCGCCGCCAGTCCTCCAGCGTGCCGCGTGGCGCGGTGGGCTGTGTGCGTATCGGCTTCATCAAGGACGTGAGCGTCGGCGGCGGCGTGGTTCTTACCCTCCGGGAGAAGGAAGCAGCGAAGCCGGCGTTGCTCAGCTCGACACGAGCGAGAGGAACTCGCTGCGCGTGCGGGCGTCGTCGCGCAGCAGCCCGCGCAGCGTCGACGTCGTCGTCCGGGTATCCGGCTTCTGGACGCCGCGCAGCGACATGCACATGTGCTCGGCCTCGAGCACGACGCCGACGCCCTTGGGCCGCAGATGATCGTGCAGGCAGTCGGCGATCTGCATCGTCAGGCGCTCCTGCAGCTGCAGCTCGCGCGCGTGTAGCTCGACGACGCGCGCCAGCTTCGAGAGGCCGATGATCCGCTCGCCGGGCAGGTAGGCGACGTGCGCGACGCCGTGAAAGGGCAGCAGGTGATGCATGCACAGCGAGTGAAACGGGATCTCGCGCACGACGACGAGCTCGTCGTAGCCCTCGTCGTTCGCAAACGTCGTCAGCGCCACCGGCTCATGCGTCAGCAGCTCCGCATACGCGCCCGCGACGCGCCGCGGCGTCTCTCGCAGTCCGTGATCGCTGAGATCGCGTCCGAGCGCTTCGAGCAGGTCGATCGAACCGGTCCTGCTGGTGTAGGAGCGGGATCCGGTCTTGACCACCTGGACCCCGGCGGCCGCCGCGACGAAGGCCGCCACCGCGCCCACGCCGATGAGCTGCGTGACGAGCTGGTCCGTGCCGCCGCCGTAGAACAGGCCCTGCTTCCAGTAGTCGGTCGACTCGGTGGCGAACAGGCCGACGGCGATCGTGCCGAAGGCGCCGCAAACGCCGTGTACCGAGACGGCGCCGACCGGGTCGTCGATGCCGAGCTTGTCCAGGGTAAGGACCGAGAGGGTTCGCAGGCGTCTCCAGGATCGCAGCGAGGTCAGTCGCGGCCGCTGGGGCCTCCGCCGTTTCCTGTCCAAAGGCCAGGCGCGAGCCCCCCGAGGTTCGAGGCCAGGCCCAGGGTCAGCGATCCTCGCAAGAGACGACGTTTCGCGCGAACAATCGCGGAAATCCTATCGAACAGATCTC
>JAHWJM010000270.1 GCA_019348435.1 Actinomycetota bacterium | reverse complement strand
CTGTTCCCGCGATGCCGCACATGGCGAGCAGCGTACCCCTGCCGAACGGTGCGGCCGGCGGGCTAGGGCCGCGGCTGCGCCTCGGCGAGGAAGAACAGCGACCAGCCGTCGAGGTCGCCGCCGCGCATCAGCGGCACGAGCGCGGCGGCGACGAGCCAGGCCGCGGCATGCAGCAGCCGCCCGGCGCGGGTCGGCACGTTGCGCTCCCAGACGAGCACCGGCACCGGCGGGCCCGGCGCCTTCTCGAGCAGCCGGAAGCCGGTCTCGCCGAGCACCGTCTCGACCATCAGCGCCGTCATCGGGTTGATGTGCCCGTACGAGAGGTCGGGCGGCTCGAACTGGTGCAGCCGCCCGCCCGTGAGGAAGCGAAAGCGCGAGTAGAACGACGTGACGTTCGGCGTCGAGAGCAGCAGCAGCCCGCCCGGGCGCAGCAGGCTGCGACAGAACTCCAGCGTCTCCCAGGGGTTGCGGACGTGCTCGATGACCTCCAGCAGGACGACGGCGTCGAACGCGCCGCGGTGCTCGCCGGCGAAGCGCGCGCGGGCTGCCGGATCGAAGAGGTCGACCTCGCGATAGTCGAAGTCGGTCGCCCCGAGCTCGGCGGCGGGCACGACGTCGAGGGCGATCGCGATCCGGCCACGGTCGACCCCGATCGCGCCGAGCTCGGCGACGAGCTGCGCGACGTCGGCGACGCGCGCGCCGGGCGCGAGGCGTGCCGCGAGGTGCGCGATCGCCCGCTCGTGGAGGTCCGTGTCGGCGCAGACCTGGCGGCCGCGGTAGCGCCGCACCTTGCGCCCGCCCAGCGAGACGCGTCCGCGCAGCAGGGCGCTCATCGCCCGCCGGCCACCGAGCGGTAGATCTCGTCCCAGCGCCGGCTCACCGCGGCGGCACCATAGCGGCGCGCCTCGGCCGCCGCGGCCTGTGCCGAGAAGGGCGGCGGGTCGTCGAGCATCGCCTCCAGCCCGTCGCGCAGCGCGCCGGCGTCGGCCGCCGCGACGACGCGGCCGAAGCGCCCGTCGATCACGTCGCAGGCGCCGACGGCGTCGGTCGTCAGGACGGGAAGACCGGCGGCGAGCGCCTCGACGACGACGACGCCGAACGTCTCGACGATGCTCGGCAGCACGAGCAGGTCGGCGCGCGCCATGAACTGCGCGACCTCCGCGCGCGGCCGCGAGCCGTGGAAGGCGACGACGCCTGCAGGCAGCAGGCGGGCGGCGAGCGCCTCCGCCTGCGCGCGGCTGGGACCGTCGCCGACGACGTCGAGCACGAAGTCGCTGCGCGTGTCGCGCAGCTGCGCGAGCGCCTCGAGCAGGTGCGACATGCCCTTCTGCGGCGCCAGCAGCGCCACCACGAGCAGGCGCGCAGGCTCGCCGGGCCGGCGCTGCCTGCGCGGTCGCGGCGCGCTGAAGGCCTCGACCTCGACGACGTTCGGCACGACCTCGTAGCGCCCGCGCGGCTCGAACGCCTCGAGGTGGCGCCGCAGGTACTCGCTGACGGGGCAGACACGGGCAGCGCGGCGGAAGACGACGCGCGCGACGCGGGCGGCGCGGCCCTGCACCTTGCCCTCGATGAAGTCGCTGTGATGCTCGCTGACGACCACCGGCCGGCGGCCGCGAGCGAGCGCGAGCGCCGCCAGGCCGGCCGAGAAGACGTGCGCGTGCAGGACGTCGGGGGCGCGGCCGGCGCGGCGCAGCTGCGACAGCGCGGCGCTGGCGATCACGAGGAACTGCGCGCGCCCCAGCGTCGTGCCGTAGGGCGCGCGCGTGCGCACGCGGATCGTCGCGAGCCCGTGCTCTCGCGTGCGCGCCAGCGATCCGCGCCGGCGCGCCGAGGGACGCATGTCGTGCACGAGCACCGTGACCTCGTGCGCGGCGGCGACGGCGACGGCCTGGTCGCGCACGAAGACGCCGGCGACGGGGTTGTCCGGCGCCGGATACCACTCGGGCACGATCAGCACCTGCAGGCGCTCGCTCACGTGCCGCGCGCCCGCATCCGCAGATACACGCCCGAGGCCCACTCGCGCACGAGCGGCACGAGCGCGCGCAGGTCGCGCAGCTCGTCGGCGGTCGGCACCAGCAGCCGCTTCGTCTGCGCGCCCGTGACGCGGCGGTAGAAGAACAGCGCGATCAGGAAGCTCAGCGCGAGCGAGCCGCTCTTGACGAGCGCGGCGCCCTCGGCCTGCATCGACGGGATCAGCACGAGATACAGGGCGATCGTCAGCGGCGTCACGATCAGCGCGTTGTACAGGGAGTAGATCGGGTGGCCGCGGCCGACGATGATCGCCGACAGGATCTGGCCGAGCCCGTAGAGCGCCACGCCCGGCAGGAGGATCAGCCCGAGCGTCGTCGCGGGCGCGAACTGCGGACCGAAGACGGGCACGACGAGCACCACGAGCGCGATCGCCAGTGCCCCGGCGGCAAGCGCCATGACGAGCGTCGCGTGACGCAGGCTCTTCGTCTCGACCAGCGTGCGGTGCGCGAACGACGGGTCGCCGCGCGCCGCGCTGAGCGCGGCCACGCGCGGGAAGACGACGTCGCTGAGCGCCTGCGGCAGCAGCCACATGACGGTCGTCACGGCGAACGCCACCGACAGCTGCCCGACCGCCGCCGCGCTCGCGGCGGCGGACAGGATGAAGAGGTCGATGCGCATGCTCAGCAGCGCCAGCGCGTTCGCCGCATAGCCCTTGACGCCGAAGCTGACCGCGCGCCGCAGCTGGCGCGGCTCGGGCTTGCGATCGTCGGGCCGCACGCGCCGCGCCCACCACGCCGCCGCCAGCGCCGCGATCACCTGCGACGCCGTCAGCGCGACGACCGCGCCCGGCAGGTCGGCGGCGATGCTCAGCGGGACGACCAGGACGAGCAGGCCGACCGACTGCAGCGTGAGCGGCAGGACGTAGGCCTCGTAGCGATCGAGCGCGAGCGCGACGTACGTCACGTAGAACCACCACAGCGCGAACGGCATCGCGGCGACGACGACGATCGTCGAGGCGACCGAGAGCCCGGCGAAGGCCGACGGCATGAGCAGGCGCGCGCCGAGGCCGGCGACGGCGGCGAGCAGCCCCGCCGCGAGCGCGACGCGGCGGCACGCCGCGAGCGCGTCGGCCGCCGGCCAGCGCCCGGACGAGACGTAGTACGCGATGCCGTGCTCGACGCCGAACGTCGTCAGCGACGTGAGCGCGACGACGAGCGTCAGCGCGATCGCGAAGCCACCGGCGCCGTCGGGTCCCATCGTCCGCGCGACGACGATCGCCGTCAGCGCCCCGGCAACGGCGGCCGTCGTGCGCGCGACCGCCGACATCGCGGCCCCGCCGGCGAGCGGCCGCGGCGCAGGATCGGGCTGCGGCGGTTGCAGCGGCGCCCCTGGTTGCTCGGCCATCCGTGCCTCAGGCGGGGCTGCTGCGGCGGGCGACGAGGATCTTCGCCGACGGCCCGTGCGGCAGGATCCGCGTGGCGACGCGATCGACCGCGCCGAGGATCGCGCCGGCGACGGTCCCGAGCCGCTCACGGCGGCCGACGATCCGGCAGATCGCCTCCCAGTACAGCGTCATCAGCCGGAACGTGCCCGGCCGGCGCGTGTCGATCACGTTCGCCAGCAGGCAGCTCACCGGCCGCAGGTCGACGATCTCGCAGCCGGCGTCGCCGAGGATGCGCTGATAGGTCGCCAGCGGCCGCGCCTTGCTGTTGGCGTCGGCGCCGAACGGCGGTCCCCACCAGCGGTGCACGACGATCGGCTCGACGAGGACGAGTGCGCCGCCCGGCGCGAGCGCCGCCGCGAGGTTGCGCAGCGCGCGCTCGAAGCGGGCCTCGTCGGTGATGTGCAGCAGCACGCTCAGGGCCGACACCGCATCGACGCCGGCGGGCAACGGCGCGCCTTCGTCTGCGATGTCCGCGCGCACGAAGCGATGCTCGGGGTAGCGCTCGCGCAGGCGCTCGACGGCGACGGCGGTCAGGTCGACGCCGTGGATCTCGCGCGCGCCGCGGCTGCGCCAGAAGTCGATCCAGATGCCGGTGCCCGAGCCGACGTCGAGCACCCTCGCCGGCGCGCCCACGCCGGCCGCGGCCAGCGCGCGGGCGACGTTGCGCAGCTCGAGCTCGTAGCGGGCACGGTTGAAGGAGCGCGCCAGGCTCGGGTAGCCGACGGCGCTCTCGTCGTAGCCCGCCTCGAGGACCTGCTCCCAGTAGCGGGGCGCGACGTACTCGGCAGTCATGGCCGGCGCTGGCGGGTCGGGCAGGCGGCCTCCATC
>JAHWJM010000026.1 GCA_019348435.1 Actinomycetota bacterium | reverse complement strand
CGAGCCGCCGCGAGGCGGTGAGACGAAGGGCCAGGAGCCGCGCCCGGTCGGCGCCACGCAGGCCGCCGCCGCGGCCCACGAGCCGCGTGGGGACGGGCGAGAGGAGCCCGTCGGCGATGCCGCTGGGATCGCCGCTGACGATCACGGGTGCACCTCGGCGCGGCAGCACGCCGCCGACGACGCAGCCGACGTCGCGCCGGACGAGGACGGCAGCGCGCTCGTCGCCCGCGGCGCGCCGGACGTCGGCGACGGCGTCGAGCAGCCGCGGCCACGTCTCCACCCCGTCGACGGCGAACGACCCGATGCGGACCGTGACGGGGCCGTCGGGGTGCAGCCGCTCCCACAGCACCCGCAGGTCGTCGAGGGGCCGCCGGTTCTCCTCGATGAACTGCTCGATCGAATCCTCTTCGACCTCGTCGAGCTCCATCGTGTGACCCCAGGCAGCGATCGTGATCGGCGACTGCATACCGCCGGTATAGGGCATCGAGAAGACCTGGCCGTCGTACTCGCCCACGATCGCTTCCAGGTCGCGGATCTGCTCGAGCTCGAGGTCGGGCTGATAGAGCAGGCCGACGGAGCCGTGCTCGAGCGTGTGCACCCAGTTCTCGATCGCCGGCTCGTTGCCGGGGGCGTAGATGCCGTCGGGTGCCGGCGTGGGATTGTGCGGACCCGAGGTCGGCGGATTGGTGTCGAAGTCGTCGGCGGTGAGCTTCTCGGCGGTGTGCTCGCGACCCTCGTCGGGGAACGAGCGGTAGACGCAACCGGCCGCCCTCGCCGCCTCGGCCAGGTCGGCACCGTCGCCGTCGCCACCGCCACCGTCGCCGCCGCCGCCGCCGACGGCGAAGACCACGCCGGCGATGATCGCGCACGCGACGACGACGCCGCCGATGAGCTGCAGCAGGCGCTTGCGCTTGACGGCCTTCGCGGCGGCAGCCTCACGCGCCAGGCGCTCCTGCTTGCGCTGCTCCTTCTCTTCCTGACGGCTCGACATGCGCGCAGAGAGTAGTGGTCGTCGCGCGCGAAGGTCTCACGACGCCGCGGCGGCGCCCGCGCTCCGGTCCGTGCGCCGCGCCGGCTTCCAGCACAGATCGAGGAAAGCCGCGATCTCGTCGGTCAGCCGGTCGGGCGTCAGGCGCAGCTCGACGAGCGAGTTGGCCTGCAGCAGGCGCCCGTTGGGCAGCTCGTCGGCGAGCATGCCGGCGTCGGTCAGCGGGTGGATCGGGTCGCGCCGGTGGCCGATGACGAGCGTCGGCGCGAGCATCGCGCGACGCTCGGCCTCCGGCGGCGCCGTGCGGCCGAAGAACAGGCCCCGCAGGACCGCGCCGCTCGGCCGCGGATCCTGGCGGACCGCGTCCAGGGCGATGTCGGCGTAGAACGGCAGCCCACGGCGCGGGATCGCCCGCGCGGCGAGCGCCACGAGCCTGGCCACCGGTTGTGCGACCGAGAGCGCGATCAGAAGCGGGCCGAAGGCGATCAGGCAGGCGATCAGCGCCTGGTCGAGGACCGGCATCTCGACGATCATCCCGCGCACGCGGTCGGGCGCGTGGTGGCAGACCTCGAGCGCCGTGTTCGCCCCCAGCGACGTGCCCAGCACGACCGCCTCGTCGACGCCGAGGTGGTCGAGCAGCGCGACGACCTGCGCGGCGAAGAGCGACGTCGAGTAGCACGTGGGCTCGGCCGGCCGGTCGGAGCGGCCGTGGCCGAGCAGGTCGATCGTGAGCACGTGGTTGCCGCGCGCCGCCAGCGCGCGCGCGAGCGGCTCGTGCATGCGCTGGGACAGCAGCAGGCCGTGGATGAGGACGACCGTTCGGGTACCGAAGCCATACTCCGTGTAGGCGATCCGCTGCCCGTCGTGGCGAAAGCTGGCGATCGCGCAACGATAACCCTCCCGCGACCCGCTCCCGCCACGCACCGCTTGCTCCCAGACCGAGCTCGAGCTGGTCGCCGGGACTCCCAACTCGGCTCATCGGTCATGCCCGAGAATCCGGCACATGGATGCGACGACAGCGGGAAGCATCGTCCAGACGACGTTATGACGCGCCGATCTCGATACTTCCCATATGACTTCCGATTCTGATCAGCTCTGCGTCGACTCCATCCGCGCCCTGGCGATGGACGCGATCGAGAAGGCGAACTCCGGTCATCCGGGTCTCCCGATGGCCATGGCGCCCGCAGCCATCGTCCTGTACCGCCACATCATGCGCCACGACCCCGCGGATCCGCAGTGGCCCGACCGAGACCGCTTCCTGCTCAGCGCGGGGCACGGGTCGATGCTGCTCTACGCGATCCTGCACCTCACCGGCTACGACCTGTCGATGGACGAGATCAAGCAGTTTCGCCAGTGGGGGTCGCTGACACCGGGGCATCCGGAGCGCGACCGCGTGCACGTCACGCCGGGCGTCGAGGTCACCACCGGGCCGCTCGGCCAAGGCTTCGCCAACGGCGTCGGCATGGCGCTCGCCGAGCGGTACCTGCGCGAGCACTACGGCGAGGAGGTCCAGAACCACCACATCTACGCGATCGTCTCCGACGGCGACCTGATGGAGGGCATCGCGGCCGAGGCCGCCTCGCTCGCCGGGCAGCTCGGCCTCGGCAAGCTCGTCTATCTCTACGACGACAACGACATCTCGCTCGACGGGCCGACGTCGCTGAGCTTCGACCGCGAGGACGTCGACAAGCGCTTCGAGGCCTACGGCTGGCACGTCTCCGACGTCCGCGACGCCAACGACATGGTCGCGCTCGAGACCGCGATCAAGAACGCCAAGAAGATCGAGGACAAGCCCTCGCTCATCCGCGTGAAGTCGATCATCGGCTACCCGTCGCCCAACAAGTCGGGCTCCAGCGAGGCCCACGGCGCCGCGCTCGGCGAGGACGAGGTCCGCCTGACCAAAGAAGTCATGGGCTGGGACCCCGACAAGCAGTTCCACGTTCCCGAGGAGGCCTACGCCGCCGCCTCGATGAAGGAGGACGGCGCCGCCGCCCGCGCCGAATGGACCGAGCGCTTCGAGGCCTGGCGCTCCAAGAACCCGGAGCTCGCCGAGGAGTGGGACCTGGCCTGGCAGGGCAAGGCGCTGCCCGGCCTCGCCGAGGCGCTGCAGATCGACTGGGACAAGCCGAAGATCGCGACCCGCGGCGCCGGGGCGAAGATCATGGCGGCCTTCGAGTCGCTCACGCCGACGACGGTCGGCGGCGCCGCCGATCTGTCGGAGTCGACGAAGACCGAGTTCCCCGAGTCCGAGCGCTTCACGGCCGAGAAGGCCGGGCGCAACGTCTTCTTCGGCGTGCGCGAGCACGCCATGGGCGGCGCCGTCAACGGGATGGCCGCACACGGCGGGATCGTGCGCCCCTACGGCTCGACGTTCCTGCAATTCGCGGACTACATGCGCGGCGCGATCCGCCTGTCGGCGCTGACGGGCCTGCCCTGCAGCTGGGTCTTCACGCACGACTCCGTCGGCCTCGGCGAGGACGGCCCGACGCACCAGCCCGTCGAGCACATCGCCGCGCTGCGGGCGATCCCGGGGCTCGTCGTGCTGCGCCCGGCCGACGCCCACGAGACGGCCGAGGCATGGCGGGTGATGATCGAGGACCTCGAGGGGCCGGCGGCGCTCATCCTCTCGCGCCAGGACCTGCCGGTGCTCGACCGCGAGCAGTACGGCTCGGCGGCCGGCGTGAGCAAGGGCGCCTACGTGCTGGCCGACGCCGACGATGCCGAGGCGATCATCATCGCGACGGGCAGCGAAGTATGGGTCGCGCTGGCGGCCGCCGAGGAGCTCGACGCGGCGGTGCGCGTCGTCTCGATGCCGTCGTGGGAGCTCTTCGAGCAGCAGGAGGAGGACTACAAGACCTCGGTCCTGCCGGTCGACCTGCCGACGGTCTCCGTCGAAGCCGGCGTGCGGATGGGCTGGGAGCGATACGCCGACGCGATCGTGTCGATCGACCGCTTCGGCGCGTCGGCGCCCGGAGCGACGGCCCTCGAGGAGCTCGGGATGACGGCCGCGAACGTCGCCGCGCACGTACGCGAGCTGCTCGACTAGAGCCGCTACGGATCGACCACCGCGGCCAGCCGCTCTGCGTCCTGTGACACCGTCACGTGGATCGCGGCCGGCTCGCGCACCCACGCGATGAGGTTGTGCGACTGCAGGCGCTCGAGCATGAACTGAAACGCGAGCGCCTGCGCGCGCGAGACGTAGCGGCGCAGGATGTCGAACGACCAGCCGGTGGTGTGCAGCGAGTAGTTCCTCGTCGCCTCGCGGTTGCGGCTCAGAAGCAGGCGCTGGTAGCGCTGGTCGCGCACCGTGCTCGTGACGACGAGCGGCTCGTCGCCCGAGATCGACTTGACGCCCGCGCCGACGTAGGCCAGCAGGTCGAGCGCCGGCTTGCGCAGCCCGCGATACGTCGTGCGCGACCGCTTCAGACGGCCGGCCAGCTCGCCCATCCCGGGCGCGATCGCGATCCCGCGCTCGAGCAGGTCGGCGCGCGGCAGCGCCACGATGCGGCCGTCGGAATAGGCGTCGCGCAACTCCTCGGGCCCGGCGAACTGCTCTGTCTCGTCCTGCGGGTGCAGGACCTCCTCCGCGGAGTTCTTGGCGTTCTGCAGCTGCGACATCCGCTCGAGCCGCTCGGGATCCGAGCGGTACAGGCGCATGATCTCCCGCGCCGCGTTGATCCGCCAGAGGTACGTGGCGGAGTCGTCGCCCAGCGCGGCGAGCCGGCGGTAGGCCTCCGCGTGGTGAACCGGCGTGGAGTCGAAGTACAGCCGCGCGTAGGAGATGTCCTCCTCGCCGTAGTCGCGCAGCGCGTTTTGCAGGTTGCCGATGCCCATGTGGTAGCTCTGCACGGCGAGGTCGTCGCGACCGAGCTCCTCGCGCGCGATGACGAGGTAGCGAACGGTGGCGGCGAGCGCCTTGGGCGGGTCGAAGCGCTCGTCGATGCGCCGCCGACGCTCGCGCAGGCGCTCGATCAGCTCGTCGTCCCCTTTGCGCTCCGCGCGCCGCAGCGAGCGCCCGATCCGGCGCGCGCCGGCCGGGTCGACCTTCATGTCCAGCAGGTTGCGGCCGGTCTCGGCGAGGATCTGCGTGAGCCCGGCCGCCCCCTCGAGCTGCGGGTCGGCGGCGGCGTCCGGGCGGCCGGCGCTCTCGAGCATGACGAGCGCCTCGAGCGTGTCGGGCTCGACCTCGCCCGCGTGCGCGGCCGCCTCCACGAGCGGCCGGTAACGCGCGACGCGCTCGGCGCTCGCGTGCGCCCCGCCGGGAGACTTGGCGTAGATGACGTGCGCGTGCCCGCGCGCAGCGGCGGCGGCGAAGTCGTCCTCGCGGCCTTCGGTGTACGCGAGCGGGTCGTTGTCGACCGCCGTACCCGGCACGAGCGGCGGGCTCGACGTCTCGTCGGCGAAGAGCACGACGACGGCGACGACCGTGAGGACGACGACGACGAGCAGCACGAGCACGCGGCGAACGAGGGACGCCATCCGTCCACAGGCTCCCAAATGGATCCGCTGTCTGCGCAGTGACAACGAGGTCGCGCTACGTGCGGTGCGGGGTAGGAGCTTGGCGAAGTGCAGGCCACGGCAAAAGGAGCAAACCATGAGCTACGAAGGGGCAACCGGCGCGGGGTACGAGGTGCTGATCGAGGGTCAGCCGCACGAATGGGGCCGCGGGGACATCTCGGTCGCAGAGATCCGTGAGCTCGGCAAGCTTCCTGCTGACTGCAAGGTCGTGGCGGTGAGCCTCGCCGACGCCCAGGAGCACCCGCTCGATGAGGATGCCGTGCACGAGGTGCCGCCGCTGACGCCCGGGAAGCCGACCGTCAAGCGAACGAACTTCAAGTGCGCCTCCTAGCCACCGCCGGCTCGTAGCGAGGCTGTGCGTTCGCGGCTGGCTCTGCCTGCGCGGCTGCGTCGGCCACCGACCGTCGCCGCGCGTAGCCTGCGCGGTGATGCGCACCCTGCAGGCCGGCGAGCCGGCCGTTCTCGACGACGACCTGCTCATCGCGGGCGACAACCTCGCCGCGATGGCGACGCTGCCCGAGGGGGGCTTCGACATGGCCTACCTCGACCCGCCGTTCAACACCGGCAGCGAGCAGCGTCGCGGCGAGCTGCGCTACGCCGACGCATTTCCCGATTACGCCGGGTTCCTCGCGCCGCGCCTCGAGCGCGTCCGTGAGCTGCTCGCGCCGCACGGCACGCTGTACCTGCACCTCGACTACCGCGAGTCGCATCGCTGCAAGCTCGCGCTCGACGAGATCTTCGGCGCAGAGTGCTTCCTCAACGAGCTGATCTGGATCTACGACTACGGCGGCCGGCCCAAGCGCCGCTGGCCGGCGAAGCACGACACGATCCTCGTCTACGTGCGCGATCGCGAGCGCTACCACTTCGACGACGACGAGGTCGACCGTGAGCCGTACATGGCGCCCGGGCTCGTCGGGCCTGAGAAGGCGGCGCGCGGAAAGCGCCCCAGCGACTGCTGGTGGCACACGATCGTGCCGACGAACTCGCGCGAGAAGACCGGCTATCCCACGCAGAAGCCGGCCGGCATCGTGCGCCGGATGGTCGCCGCCTCCTCGCGCCCCGCCGGCTGGTGCCTGGATCCCTTCGCGGGGTCGGGCACGCTGGGCGTCGTCTGCCGCCACCTCGGCCGGCGCTTCGTGCTCGTCGACGAGAATCCCGAGGCGATCGCGATCAGCCGCACGCGGCTCGGCGAACCGCGCCTCTTCGCGTAGCTGCCGCGATCGCGTCTGACGGGCGCGCGCCGCGTCGATACCGAGCCAGGTGAGCGAGGGCGGCCCGAGGGGTAGCCGGGCCCCATGGACAACCTCTCGCAGACACCGGCCGACCCGCACGACTACGCGACGGTCAACGTCGTCTGGGGGGGCCTGCTGACGGCGCTGCTGCGTTTCACCGCGCGCGAAGGCAGGACGGGACCCGAGCCGGTGGAGCTGCCGGTGCTCGGGCTCGCCACGTTCGCGCTGACGAAGGCGCTCTCCAAGGAGAAGGTCGGCGTGTGGGCGCGCCAGCCGCTCGTCGAGCCTGGCGACGACGGCGATCGCCACCCGCGCGGGCGCGGGCTGCGCTACGTGCTCGGCGAGCTCGTGACGTGCTCGCGCTGCCTGGGCACGTGGAGCTCGCTCGGCCTCATGGGCCTGCGCGTCGCGCGCCCGCGCGAGGGCCGCATCGTTGCGGCTCTGCTCGCGACAGCCGCGATCAACGACATCCTGCAGGCGAGCTTCACGCTGCTCTGCGCGAAGGCGAACGCGACGCAATCCGGTGCCCAGGTCGCCGAATCGCAGGCGCGCCGCGTGCAGGCCGTCGAGCAGTCCCCCGGCCGGGCGTCGGCGGCGCGCCGCTGAACGCGCGCCGCTCGTCTCGTCAGTAGCGCCGGCGCGACCGCCGCCGCCGGCGCAGCACGACGAGCGCCACGAGCAGCAGCGCGGCGGCGCCCGCGAGCACCGGGGGCGGCAGCTCCTGGGCGCGAGCGCGGGCCTGCTCGGCCGTCGGCCCGGCCTTGGCCTTGACCTGCTCGGCCGTCGGGCCGACCTTGGCCTTGACCTGCTCGGCCGTCGGGCCGACCTTGGCCTTGACCTGCTCGGCCGTAGGCGCGGCCTTCGCCCGGACGCGCTCCACGGTCTCCTCGGCGCGCGCCTTGACCTCGTCGGCCCGCTCCTGCGCGCGGCTTTTGACGTCCGCCTTGTAGGTGAGCGCCTCGACCGTCTCGCCGAGCTCCTCGCGCGTTTGCTCGACCTCTGCGCGCGCGGCCGTGATGTTCTCTTCGGGTTCGTCGCTCATCGGGCGCTCCTGGCCTTGATCTCGTCGATGTCGTCGTGGACGCTGTCGATCGCCTGCTCAGGCTTGGGGGGCGCGGCCTCGGCGACCTGGTTCTTGCCGGTCAGCGCCATGCCGCCGGCCGCCGCCAGCAGCACGACGGCGACGATGAGGGCAGCCAGCCAGGCCTCCATCGCAGTCGCCAGCAGCAGGACGAGCGTCGCGATCAGGACCGCGACGCCGAAGAGGGCGACGATGCCGGCGCCGCCGAGCATCCCGGCGCCGATGCCGGCTTGCTTGCCCTTCTGCTGCATCTCGAGCTGCGCGAGGCGCAGCTCTTCGCGCACCAGCTGCGACGTCTGCTCGCTGGCGCGTTTGAGCAGCTCGCTGACCGGCAGGTCGGCGGGGTCGCTGCGGCCGGGGCCGTTCTGCGGACGGGAGCTCATTGGTTCCACTTGTCCGCGGTCTTCTTGCCCTTGCCGGCGTTCTTGGCGCGGATGTCGTAGGTGTCCTGCGGGCGCCCTGGATCGGTCAGCCCGGCGTCGCCGCCGCGCATGGCCTCATCGTCGCCGCTTCCGGCGCCGCCCGCAGGCGAGTCGCCGGTGCTCTCGGCGGCCTCTTGGGCCTGCTCGGACTTCCGGTCGACGGCCTCGCGAAAGCGTTGGAGTTCCTGCTCGCGTTGGTCCATGCCAGGCGTGTACCCCCGGCCGCCCGAGGGGCATGCAGAGATCTGCGGCGCGCCGTCAGCCGGCCGAAGGGGGCTCGCCGCTGTTGCGCTCGTCCTCCAGCCACCGGAAGTAGACGCTGTAGCGCACCGCGCCGGTGCGGTTGACGCCGCCGGAGTGCGGCAGGTCGGGCGTCATCATCACGGCGTCGCCGGGATCGAGCTCGACGGCGGCCGGCTCTCCGCCCCGCTCGACGAGCAGCGCGCCGTTCTCCTCCCGCCACGGGCTCAGCGGCACGCCGACGATCCGCAGGTAGCTGCGGCCGTCCGCCCAGTGGGGCTCCTCGTCGACATGGAAGGTGATCTCGGGCTCGGGCCCGACGTGGGGAAACTGCAGCAGGATCTGCGGGTCGCTCAGCTTCCCCGTGCGCCAGTCGGGCGGCAGCGCGTCCGCCAGCGCCACGATCGCCGGGTCGTACTTGAGATGCGGAAACCAGTGCGCGCCCCACAGCCAGTCGCCGAGCGTGGCCGCCGCCGCACCGTGCTCGAGCAGGTCGAGGTGCAGCAGGCGAAGGGCGTCGTCGACGAGCTCGAGCGGGATGAGGCTGCGGCCGATCTCGTGGCTTGTGCCGGTAGGACTGGACGTCATGCGGACCATCCTCCCATGCTGACCCGCCGGATCACCTCCCGCCAACCGGCGCTGTCGCCCCGCGGACAGCAGCGGGTTTCCGCTCCTGCTGGCGGGGGCAGACAAACGGGTAGCGCGATCGGGAGTTGCCGATATGCAGGAATTCTTGCGCGGCCACCGGGGCGAAAGGCGGTTGATGATCAGTGATAGCTGAAGCTGAGGCCGGGGTACGCGCCGCCCCATGAGATGTCGTCAAGCGATCGCGGGAGGCCTATGAGCAACTCGATCCTCATCACCGGCGGAGCCGGTTTCATAGGTTCGCATCTGGCCGACGAGATGCTGCGCGCCGGCTGCCGCGTACGTGCGCTGGACAGCCTCATCGCGCAGGTCCACGAGCGCGGCGAGCGGCCGGGCTACCTCGACGACGATGTCGAGCTGATCGTCGGCGACGTGCGCGACGCCGACTGCGTGCGGCGCGCGCTGGACGGCGTCGACGCGGTGGTGCACCTCGCCGCCCGCGTCGGCGTCGGGCAGAGCATGTACGACATCGCCGAGTACACGAGCGTCAACGGCGAAGGCACCGCGACCCTCCTGCAGGTCCTGCTCGACCACCCGGTGAAGCAGCTCGTGGTCGCGTCGAGCATGAGCGTCTACGGCGAGGGGCTCTACGCCGACGCCGGCGGGCGCCTCGTCGACGCCGCAGAGCGCACGCGCGAGCAGCTCGAACGCGGCGAGTGGGATCCGGTGGACGCGGATGGTCGTCCGCTCGCGCCGCTGCCCACGCCGGAGGACAAGCCACCGTCGCTGTCTTCGATCTACGCGCTGGGGAAGTTCGACCAGGAACGGATGTGCCTGCTGTTCGGCTCGGCCTACGGCGTGCCCGTCACCGCGCTGCGGTTCTTCAACGTGTACGGCCCGCGCCAGGCGCTCTCCAACCCGTACACGGGGGTGCTCGCGATCTTCGCCGGCCGGCTGCTCAACGAGCGCGCGCCGCTCATCTACGAGGACGGACGCCAGCGCCGCGACTTCGTCAGCGTCTACGACGTCGCGCGGGCCTGCCGGCAGTCGCTGGAGCGGCCCGATCGCGCCGGTCGGACGCTCAACATCGGGTCGGGCGAGAGCGTCAGCGTGCTCGAGATCGCCGATGAGCTCGCCGCCGTCATGGGGCGCGAGCAGATCGCCGCGCAGGTCACCGGCAAGTACCGCGTGGGCGACATCCGCAACTGCTTTGCGGACATCGCCCGAGCGGGCGACGCGATCGGCTACCGGCCGCAGGTGGCGCGCTCGGAGGGCATGGCCGAGCTCGCCGACTGGCTCGCCGGCGAGGTCGCCACCGACCGCGTCGACGATGCGGCCGCGGAGCTCGCCGCGCGGGGGCTGACGGTATGAGGAGCCACACGCTGATCACCGGCGGCGCGGGCTTCGTCGGGACGAACCTCGCCGACCGGATCCTGTCCGACGGCGGGCGCGTGCTCGTCTTCGACAACCTCTCGCGCGCGGGCGTCGAGCAGAACCTGCACTGGCTGACCGATCGCCACGGGAGCGCCCTCGACGTCGAGATCGCAGACGTGCGCGACCGCAAGGCGGTCAAGCGCGCGATGGCGCAGGCCGATCGCGTCTTTCACCTCGCCGCGCAGGTCGCGGTGACGACGAGCCTCGACGAGCCCGTCTTCGACGCCGACGTCAACCTGCAGGGGACGATCAACCTGCTCGAGGCGGCGCGTGCCCGCAGCCGGCCGCCCGGGCTGCTGTTCACGTCGACGAACAAGGTCTACGGCGGGCTTGACGACGTCGAGCTCGCGCCGAGCGAAACGCGCTACGAGCCCGTCGACGAGGACCTGCTGGAGCACGGCATCGGCGAGCGGCGCCCGCTGCAGTTCTGCACGCCGTACGGCTGCTCGAAGGGCGCGGCCGATCAGTACGTCCTGGACTACGCGCACTCCTACGGGCTGCAGACGGTGGTCTTCCGGATGAGCTGCATCTACGGTCCCCACCAGTTCGGCACCGAGGACCAGGGGTGGGTCGCGCACTTCCTCATCCGCGCGCTCAAAGACCGGCCGATCACCGTCTTCGGCGATGGCAAGCAGGTGCGCGACGTGCTCTACGTCGAGGACCTCGTCGATGCGTTCCTGCGTGCGCACGCCGGCATCGACCGGTTGGCGGGACGCGCGTTCAACATCGGTGGAGGCGTCGGCAACTGCATCAGCCTCGTCGAGCTGCTGGACATCATCGCCGAGCACAACGGGGCCCCGCCGGCGGTCGAGTTCGGACCCTGGCGGCGCGGCGACCAGCGCTATTACGTCTCGGACACCTCGGCCTTCACGGCGGCGACCGCATGGCGCCCGCAGACGGCGGCGCCCGACGGCGTGCGGCTGTTGCTGGACTGGCTGCGCGAGCAGCCTTCAGGCGATCGCGCCGCGGCTGCCGCCGCGGCCGCCGCATAGATGCGCGCCGCGGTCATCACCGCCCCGCGCAGCGCCGCGCTGCAGCGGCTGCCGACGCCGGATCCCGGCCCCGGCGAGGTGCTCGTCGAGCTCGAGGGCTGCGGCGTGTGCGGCTCGGACCTGCCGGTCTGGCAGGGGCGGCCCTGGTTTGACTACCCGCGCGAGCCCGGCGCGCCCGGCCACGAGGGCTGGGGCCGCATCGCCGCGCTCGGCGACGGCGTTCGCGACCTGGCGGCCGGTACCCGTGTGGCGGCCATCTGCTACCGCTCCGACGCCGAGTTCGACGTCGCCGCGGCGGACGCCGTCGTCGCCCTGCCCGACGAGCTCGGGGGATCGCCGTTTCCCGGCGAGCCGCTCGGCTGCGCGATGAACGTCGCGCGCCGCTGCGATTTCGCGGAGGGCCAGACCGTCGCCGTCGTCGGCGTCGGCTTCCTCGGCGCACTGCTCGTGCAGATCGCCGCCCGCGCGGGCGCTCGGGTGATCGCGCTCTCGCGGCGGCCGTTCGCGCTCCAGATCGCCCGTGCGATGGGCGCCGAGCACGTCCTTGATGCCGAGGACGACACCGCGCTCGAGGCCGTGCAGGAGCTGACCGGCGGCGTGCTCTGCGACCGCGTGATCGAGGTCACCGGCAAGCAGGACCCGCTGGACCTCGCGACGCAGCTCACGCGGGTGCGCGGCCGGCTCGTCATCGCCGGATTTCATCAGGACGGCGCACGCCGGGTCGACATGCAGCTGTGGAACTGGCGCGGCCTGGATGTCGTCAACGCGCACGAGCGCGACCCGGCGATCTACGCGCAGGGCGTGCGCGACGCGGCGCGCGCCGTCGCGGCGGGCACGCTCGATCCGTCGGCGCTGTACACGCACGAGTTCGCGCTCGCCGACATCGCCAGCGCGTTCGACGCGGCGAGCGAGCGTCCCGAGGGCTTCCTCAAGGCGCTGGTGCGCCCATAGCGAGGACATGCGATGACGTGCGCCATCCACATCCCCACGAGCAACGGCGCGCGGTCGTGACCGCGGTCGCCGCCCCCGCCCGGCCGCGCCTGGGCTTCCTCGGAACCGGCTGGATCGGGCGCCACCGGCTGCGCGCGCTCGTCGCCAGCGGCATCGTGGAGGTGGCCGCGCTGGCCGACCCGGCGGCGCAATGCCTCGAGGCCGCGGCGCAGGAGGCGCCCGCCGCGCGGCTGGCCGACGACCTCGATGCGCTGTTCGCGAGCGGCATCGACGGGATCGTGATCGCCACCCCCAGCGCGCTGCATGCCGACCAGGCCGTCGCCGCGCTCGATGCCGGTGTGGCCGTCTTCTGCCAGAAGCCGCTCGGCCGCAGCGCCGCGGAGACCGAGCGGGTGCTGCAGGCCGCGCGGCGCAACGACCGGCTGCTCGGCGTCGATCTCTCCTACCGCCACACGCGCGCCGGCTGCGCCGTGCGCGAGCAGGTGGCCGGCGGTGCTCTGGGGCCGGTTCACGCCATCGACCTCGTCTTCCACAATGCCTACGGGCCCGACAAGCCGTGGTTTCTCGACCCCGTGCTGTCGGGCGGCGGCTGCGTGATCGACCTCGGCATCCACCTCGTCGACCTCCTCCTCTGGACGCTCGACTGGCCCGCCGTGCGTCGCGTCGAGGCGCATCGCTGGCGCGGCGGCAAGCCGGCCGCGGACGACGAGGCGGAGGACTTCTGCCTCGCCACGCTCGAGCTGACCGGCGGGGCGGTTGCGCGGCTGGCAAGCTCGTGGTTCTCGCACGAGGGCCGCGACGCCGTCATCGAGTGCACCTACCGCGGCCGCGACCGTGCCGCCACCCTGCACAAC
>JAHWJM010000269.1 GCA_019348435.1 Actinomycetota bacterium | reverse complement strand
CTCCTTGCGCCACTGCGTCCACGTGCCGGGAAAGAAGCGCGAGCGGCCGGCCTCGAGCTCGAGCACGGCGGTACCGACCGCCTCGAGGAACCAGCGGTCGTGGGCGACGAGCACGATCGCGGCATCGAGCGACATGAGCGTCTTCTCGAGCCACTCGAGCGACTCGATGTCGAGGTGGTTCGTCGGCTCGTCGAGCAGCAGCAGATCCGGATCGCCCGCGAGCGCGCGGGCGAGCGATGCGCGCGTGAGCTCGCCGCCGGAGAACGTCTTCAGCGAGCGGTCGAGGTCGTCCTCGCCGAAGCCCAGGCCGCGCACCATCGACGTCGCGCGGTCGCGCCATGTCCAGCCGCCGGCGTGCTCGAGGCGCGCCTCCGCGCGGGCGTAGGCGTCGAACGCCGACTCGTCCCCGTCGGCCATCGCCTGCGCGAGGCGCGAGAGGTCCTGCTCGACGGCGATGAGGTCCGCGCAGCCGCCCAGGATGTAGTCGCGCAGCGTGAGATCGCGCTCGCGCGGCGGGCGCTGGTCGTGCAGCGCGACCTTGCAGCCCTTCTCGAAGGACAGCTCGCCGCCGTCGATCGACGTCTCGCCGGCGAGCATCCGCAGCAGCGTCGTCTTGCCGGCGCCGTTGCGCCCGGCGATCGTCAGCCGTTCGCGACGCTCGAGCTTGAACGACACGCCCCGCAGCAGCGGGTTGCCGGCCATGTCCTTGCTGAGGTCGGAGGCGATGAGAACGGCCATGCCTCCATGGTAGGTCGCCGCGGACGACGCGTGACGCGAACGGGCTTAGAGGTTCGGCCCCCGGTCCGGCCCCTCCTCCTCGTCGGCCTCCCCGTACTCCGCCGGGGAGCGATCGGACTCCATTTCCGGCGTGAACGCGTCGCGCTCGGGAAACCCCTCGCCGTCGTCGTGGCTGGCGTTGCGCACAAGGTCGCGCTCGGCGAGCTCGAAGCCCTCGCCCTCGCCGCCGCCGGCTTCGTAGACCGGTCTCATCGCGGGGTCGATCGGCTCCGCGGGGTCGGCGCCGCCGACGTCGGGATTGCGGCCGCCGATGGCGGCCGCCTCACGCGCCGCCTCCCACTCCTCGCGCGTGGCGAAGTCGGGATCGTCTTCGTCGTAGCGTTCCATTGCAGACGAGCTACCCGATCCGCAGCGCGATGCATCGGCGACCTCAATAAACTGCGTCCCGTGCTTCGCCGCCTGCCGATCAGCGCCACGCTCGCGATCACCGCCGTCCTCGTCGCGGCCGCACCGGTGCTCGCGCACGACGGCGGCGAGGGCTGGTGGGGCGAGACGAACGACCGCGTCGTCACGAACGCCGGCTTCATCCTCATCGTCTTCTTCCCGCTCTTCATCGCCCTCGTGTCGCTGCTGCAGTGGCGCCTGGAGAAGCGCAAGGACCGGCGCAAGGCCGAGGCCAAGGCCCGCGCGAAGTCCCACGGCGGCTGGTAGACGCCGCGCGCCTGTGCGCGCGCCGCCGTAGGCTTGCCTCGTCAGGAACCACCGAAGAGGAGAGCCATGGCGTATTTCGTGACGGGCGCGACCGGCTTCATCGGCCGTCATCTCGTCGAGCGACTGCTCGAGCGCGAGGGCGACATCCATGTGCTCGTCCGCGCCGGGTCGCAGGAGCGCCTCAACGCGCTCGTCACAGGCTTGGGCGAGGCCGCCGCCGGGCGCGTCAAGCCCGTCGTCGGGGACCTCGGCGAGCCGCGTCTGGGGCTGTCCGAGGAGCAGATCGCGGCGCTGCGCGCCCAGATCGAGCACTTCTTCCACCTCGCCGCGATCTACGACATGACCGCCCGGGCCGACGTCAACGAGCGCCTCAATGTCGTCGGCACGCGCAACGCGCTCGACGTCGCGGGCGCTCTGCAGGCCGAGCGCCTGCACCACGTGTCGTCCGTTGCCGCCGCCGGCGACTACAGGGGCCTCTTCCGCGAGGACATGTTCGACGAGGGCCAGACGCTGCCGTCGCCCTACCACCGTACGAAGTTCGAGTCCGAGAAGCTCGTCCGCGAGCAGTCCCCGGTGCCGTGGCGCGTCTACCGCCCGTCGATCGTCGTCGGCCACTCGCAGACCGGCGCGATGGACAAGATCGACGGCCCGTACTACTTCTTCAAGGCGATCCAGAAGGCGCGCTTCGCGCTGCCCGAGTGGGTGCCGCTCGTCGGGCCCGAGCTCGGCTACACGAACATCGTGCCCGTTGACTTCGTCGCGGCGGCGCTGGATTACATCGCACACCAGCCCGGACTCGACGGGCAGGCCTTCCACCTCACGAACCCCAAGCCGATGCGCGTCGGCGAGTCGCTCAACGCATTCGCCAAGGCCGCCCACGCGCCGCAGCTGGCCGTTCGCGTCGACAAGCGCCTGACCGACGCGCTGCCCAAGGGCACGCTGTCGATGCTCATGAAGCTGCCCCAGGTGCGCGACATCCGGCGCACGGTGCTGGCCGACTTCGGCATCCCGGAAGAGGTTCTCGAGCATATGGCGCTGCGGCCCCAGTTCGACACGCGCGATACCGAGCGCGCGCTGACCGGATCGGGAATCGCGGTCCCCGAGCTTGAGACGTACGCCCACCGGCTGTGGGACTACTGGGAGCGCACGCTGGACCCCGACCTCCACAAGGACCGCTCGTTCCGCCACGTCATCAACGGGCGCACGGTCATCATCACCGGCGCCTCGAGCGGCATCGGCCGCGCGACGGCGCTCAAGGTGGCCGAGTCAGGCGGGATCCCGCTGCTCGTCGCGCGCGGCCTGGAGAAGCTCGAGGCGCTGCGCGAGGAGATCGAGGCAAAGGGCGGCACGGCGCACGTCTACAGCGCCGACCTGTCGAACATGGACGCGATCGACGCCGTCGTCGCGCGGATCCTCGACGAGCACCCCGCCGTCGACTTCCTCGTCAACAACGCCGGCCGCTCGATCCGCCGGTCGGTCAAGCTCTCCGAGGATCGCTTCCACGACTTCGAGCGCACGATGCAGCTCAACTACTTCGGCGCGATCAAGATGATCATGGCGCTGCTGCCGCACATGCGCGAGCGCGGCTTCGGCCATATCGTCAACGTCAGCTCGATCGGCGTGCAGACCAACCCGCCGCGGTTCAGCGCCTACGTCGCCTCGAAGGGCGCGCTCGACGCCTGGACGCGGGTCGTCTCCTCCGAGGTGATCGGCGACGGGATCTCGTTCACGACGATCCACATGCAGCTCGTCCGCACGCCGATGATCGCGCCGACGAAGCTCTACGACCACTTCCCGACGATCTCTCCCGAGGAGGCCGGCGACCTCATCTGCGAGGCGATGCGCACGCGCCCGAAGGAGATCAACACGCGCCTCGGCACGGCCGGCGAGATCCTCCACGCACTGGCGCCGAAGGTCATGGACCAGATCCTCCACGTCGCCTACAACGTCTTCCCCGACTCCGCCGCCTCGAAGGGCGAGAAGGCGCCCGCGGATGCGGAGCGCGCGAGCATGGAGCAGCTTGCGATGGCGAACATCATGAAGGGCGTGCATTGGTGAGGCACGCTCCCACGCTGACCTGACAGAGCGGTACGGCTAGCCGCACCTCGCCCTCCGGCTTGCCCATGGCGACCGCCCGCGCCGCGCGGCAGGCGGTCATCGACATCGACGACGCGCACGGCCGCCGGCTCGCCGCCAGCACCGACCTGCCGGTGACGACCGTGGCCCGGACGCTCGTCGATCTCGCCGACGTCGTTCGCCGCCAGCAGCTCGAGAAGGCGCAGCGCGAGCTGTCGGAGCTGCAAGAGAAAAACACCCGTCTCACCGCCCGCTGGGAGAGCGAGGTGGGGGCCCTGCGGGCCATCAAGACTCTGCAGGAGCAGATCGAGGTCAAGCGGGTCGAGCTGGAGCAGGCGCAGCGCCAGGGGAACTGGGAGGCCGCCGCCCGCATCCAATACGGCGAGCTGCGCGACCTGCGCGCCCGGCTCGCCGAGGCGGAGCGGAAGTCCCACGAGATGAGCAACGACGGCAAGTCCCTCGTGAAGGACGAGGTGACGCCCGACGAGATCGCCGAGGTCGTCTCGCGCTGGACCGGCATCCCGGTCAGCCGGATGCTCGAGGGCGAGCGCGAGAAGCTGATCAAGATGGAAGAGCGGCTGGGCAAGCGGGTGATCGGCCAGGCCGACGCCGTCCGCGCCGTCTCCGACGCCGTCCGGCGCAACCGGGCCGGCCTCGGTGACCCGAACCGGCCGATCGGCAGCTTCCTCTTCCTCGGCCCGACGGGCGTCGGCAAGAC
>JAHWJM010000268.1 GCA_019348435.1 Actinomycetota bacterium | reverse complement strand
GACGCGCCAGGCGCCATGTCCCGCCCTCGCGCGCGACGACGGCCGGGCGCAGGTCGCCGAACTGCGTCGACTGGACCTGCTGGTAGGCCCCCACGTCGCGCGCCATCAGCACGTCGCCCGGCGCCAGCTCGCCGAGCTCGGCGGCGGGTGCGACGACGTCGATGTTCAGGCACAGCGGGCCGGCGACGAGCGTCGGCGCCGACCCCGTCCCGCCCACCCGCGGCGCCAGCGCCTCCAGGCGCGGCCACGCCCACAGCGCGCCGGGCAGCAGGTCCGTGCCCGCGTCGACGACCGCGCACGTCGTGCCGTCGGCCAGCGCCTTGACGGCGACCACCGTACAGGCGAGGTCGACGGCGTCGGCGACGAGCGCGCGGCCGGGCTCGAGCAGCACGCGCCCGCTGAAGTCCTCGCGGCGCAGGACGTCGGCCACCGCCGCGGCATGATCGGCGACGGCGGGCGCCGCCGGAAACCCGCCGCCGAGGTCGATCGCCGTGACGCCGAGCTCGGCCGCCAGCCGCGCCAGGGCGGTCGCCGCCTGCGCGTGCACGGCCGCCGGCTTCGCCCATCCGACGCGGACGCTCGCGGCGAGCGTGCGGGTGGGCGGGTCTGAATCGTCGCCGAACGCGGCGGTGAAGTCCGTCGACACGAGGTGAACCGACAGCACCTCGACCGTGAGGCCGAGGTCGCGCGCGCGGCGGCCGGCGGCGAAGACGTCGGCGGGAGCGATCCCGAAGCGGGTCGGATGTCCCTCCGGCCCGGGCAGCCCGACGCGCAGGCCCGCGCGGTTCACGCCGGCCACGGCCAGCCGCTCCAGCTCCGCGAGGCTGTCGGCGATGACGAGCGCGCCGTCGGCGGCGCAGCGCTCGAGCAGCGCATCCGGCTTCGCCGGGCCGTTGACCGTGATGCGCGCGCCGTCGACGCCGACGACGTCTCGTGCCAGCGCGTACTCTGCGGCGCAGACCACCTCCGCCCCCGCCTCGTCCTCGGCGAACGCCCGCAGAAAGGCGGTCGTGCGGTTGGTCTTGTAGGAGTAGGAGACCTCGACCCCGTCCCCGCCCGCCCAGGCCGCCGACCATGCCCCGCGAAAGGCGGCCAGGCGGTCGCGCGCGCGGTCGACGTCGGCCAGCCACAGCGGCGAACCGTGCTCGGCGAGCAGCTCGGCGACGCTCATCGGCCGCCCCGGATGGTCGCCGCGAGATCGATCGCCCGCGGCGTGGCCTTGCTCTCCAGCAGCGCCGCGACCGGCTCGCGCCAGCGCCCTGACGCCGCCTCGGCGATTGCGTCCGGGAGCATCGCGCGCAGGTGCTCCATCGCCCACGGGTCCGGGCGCGACAGGTTCAGCCGCAGCGTCGTGGCCGCTGCGGTGGTGCCCATCCCGTCGCCGGGATACGTGGCGACGTGGCGCGCGAACAGCGCGACCATCAGCTCCTGCGCGGTGACCCCCGCGCCCGATGTGTCCAGCGCGCACGCGAGGCCGCGCACCGGTGCCGTCGCCAGCTCGATGCCGTCGACACGGCTCAGCGTCGCCTGCAGGTGAGCGAGGTTGCGGCGCACGATCGCCTCGGCCTGCGCGAGGTACCCCTCGTCGCGCAGCGCGCCCAGCGCCCCGTGCTGGGCGACGAGGCTCGTGTTCAAGCGCGTCAGCGCCGCCTTCAGGCGCAGGCAGCTGCGCATGAGCCGCGACGGCCCGCCGAGGAAGCCGATCCGGGCACCGGCCATGCCGTAGCAGTGCGACACCGAGAACGTGGCGACCGCGTTGTCGGTGAGCTCCAGCGCCGGCAGCGACCTGAACGGCGCGTCGCGGTCGATGACGATCGAGCCGTGCGTGACGTCGTGGATGAGCAGCAGGTCGTGCTCGTCGGCGAGGCGCGCCAGAGCGGCCAGCTCGTCCTCGCTCTGCACGGTGCCGTACGGGTTCAGCGGGTCGACGATGACGATCGCGCGGGTGCGCGGGGTGATCGCCGCGGCCACGGCGTCGGGATCGAGGCGATAGCCGTGGCCGGCGCCGATCGAGACGGTCACCGGGACGGCACCCGTGGCGATCACCGCCGAGGGGACGTGGAAGTAGCCCGGATCCGACAGGACGACCTCGTCGCCTGGGCCGGCGACCGCCATCAGCGACAGCGCGATACCCGCCTGCGCGCCCTCCGTGCCGACGACCTCGAAGCCATCGTCGCGGTCGCGGCCGAGCACCCCCGCCGCGGCATCGCGCAGCGGCTCGATGAGGTCGGGGCTGTACTGGTTGAGGTGTTCGGCGGTCACCGCCTCGCGCATCGCGCGCACGGCGCTCGGCGGCGGCCCTGCGAAGCACGTCAGCCAGCCGAGGTCGGCCCATGTCGCCGGATCCAGCCGCGTCGTGCCGCCGGGGTAGAGCGTGGCCGGGTCGAGGCCGACGATCCCGATCGCGTCGCGATAGGTCAGGTAGTTCCACATCGCGTGGTGCGAGCGCTCGAGCGCGCGCAGCCGCTCGGAGGCGAGCAGCGGCGTACTGCCCGGGTCGGCCCCCCACGTCAGCACCGAGGAGCTCATGGCGCGGCTCCCGGCGCCCCGTCGCGACGCACGAAGCGCATCACCCGATAGATGCCGTGCCGATCGGAGCTCACCGATGCGGGCTCCCACCCGGCGGCGCGCGCATAACCCTCGATCTGCTCGGCTGGGCGCAGCCGCCATACGCAGCGCCCGCCCTCGGCGTTGCGCCACACCCGCGCGATGTACTCGATCTCGGGATTGGCGACCTGCACGTTGCAGACGATCTGCGCCGGCGCCACGCGTTCGGCGAGATCGACGAAATGACGCTCGATGATCGCGTCGTCGTGGTAGATGCCGTAGAGGCCGAGCTCGCAGACCACGTCCGGCCGCGGGCTCAGCGCCGCGAGCGCCGCGCGCTCGAACGCGCTCGCCTGCCGGGTGATCACGCGGTCCTGCACCCCGAGTTCGCCAGCCGCGGCGAACGCCTGCTCGAGCGCGGCGGCGTCGACATCGCACAGCACCGCCGTCGCGCCGGGACGCTGCCCGAGGGCGCGCAGCAGATAGGGGCTCGGGCCGGCGGCGAGGTCGGCCACGACAGGGCGGTCGGAGTCCGCGGCGTCGATTGCCTCCACGACGGCCGCCTCCGCGAGGCCGCGGATGTCGCGAAAGGCCTGGCAGGTCGCGCGGTCCAGCAGCCGCCGATCCAGCCGCCGTCCCAGCGACGTGCGCCCGACCGCACGGTCGGCGTAGACGTGCGCCATGAAGGGACCCGAGTCGAAGCCGTGCCGATGGCCGATCCGCGTCCCCTCGGACAGGCAGGCCCCCGCACGCGATGCGACCGCCAGTGCCGCGAAGCGCCACGCGCGCGGCGAGCTGCGCGGCAGTTCGGCGCGCAGCGCCTCGAAGCGGTGTGCCGCGAGGTCAGCCGACATACAGCCCGGTCTCGACGAGCTCGCGCAGCCGGTAGAGCTCGTGTGCGTCGAACGCGGCGCTGTGGGGCCGCGACATCATCGCGGCCAGGCGCTCGCAGGCGCGGTCGTTGTCAGCGGCGACGACTGCGAGCGTCACCGCATCGTCGCCGGTGGCGCGCGCGACGTAGGCCTCCAGCAGCTGCCCGAAGTGGTCCAGCGAGCCGGCGGCGTACGCGATCAGCTCCTCGAAGTCGTCGATGATCTCGATGCGCTCGTAGATCGCCTCCCCCTCGGGCGGCGCGACGTAGGCGTCGGGATCGACGCCGTGTGCGATCGCGCGCGCCCGGAAGAGGTTCATGTGGCGCGCGTTGGCGCCGACGATCTCCGCGAGCAGCTGCTTGACCTCGGGATCGTCGGTCAGCGGCACGCGGATCGAGAAGAGGTCGACCCAGCGGCGCATGCCGTAGGCGTGGCGCGCGAAGACCTTGCCGATCCGCCGCGGGTCGTCGCCGAGGACGTCGAGCAGCTCTTCGCGATTAACGAGCATCGGACGGATTGGCGGGCGGGGCGTCGAGGACGACGGGCACGTAGGAGACGTCGAGGTCGGAGGCAAGCATGTTCGAGACCCAGCAGAAGGGCTTGGCGCGCTCGACGAGGGCCGCGAGGTCGTGCTCGCCCGACGCGGCCGCCACCTCCTGCACGTCGCGCCAGGTGTCCTCCGGGAGCGCCGGGATGGAGTCGATGAGCACGGCCGCGCCCGTGCGGATGACCGCGGCGATGGGCAGGTCGGCATCGAGCGGGAACGTGCCGAGCCGCGCCAGGACCTCCTCGGAGTAGCCGGTCGCCCGCTCGACGGAGATGGTGCCGCCGGGACGGAC
>JAHWJM010000267.1 GCA_019348435.1 Actinomycetota bacterium | reverse complement strand
CAAGTCGCAGCGCGACACCGCTTCCTTCTGGTCCGTCTCGCAAACGGAGCGTCGGGCGGGACGCATGCGGCGTGGCGCCGTGGCCGCGGATGCGCCCCCGCGCTACGACGGCGTCGCCTACCAGCCCGTCGGCGAGCGTCAGCGACGCCGAGCGCTCCTGCGAGCGCCAGCTCCGCGAGCATCTTGAGCACGTGCTCGAGGAGATCGTCAAGGCGATCTGGACTCGCCGGACGAGGCGCGTCTTGCTCGTCAGAGCGTCGCGGCCGGGCCAGGCTTGCGGCTTCGGCGGCCGGCGTTCGTCATGGCGACGCCGGCCAGCGCCACCGCTCCGCCGAGTACGGCCACCGCGCCCGGCAGCTCACTGAGCCACAGCCACGCCACCGCGATGGTCACGACCGGGACCGCGTAAAGCGTGCTGGCCGCATGCGAGACGTCGATGCGCGAGACCGCGTAGGCGAAGCTCACGAACCCGATCGCCGACGAGCCGATGCCGAGCAGCACGACCGCAAGCGTTGCGGCGGCGCTCGCGTCCGATAGCGCCGAGCCGACGCCTGGTGCGAGCGGCAGCGTCATCAGCGCGGCCGCGATCATCGCCCACGCCGTCAGCTCCAGCGAACCGTAGCGACGCAGCAGCGGCTTCTGGGCGACGAAGTACGCGGCCTGTGCCAGGGCAGCGCCGAGCACCAGCAGCGCACCGTGACGAAGCTCGAGACCGCCCCCTCCCTCAAGCGCGATCGCGCTCGCGCCGGCGAAGGCGATCGCGATGCCCAGCCAGGCGTGCCGGGCCAGGCGCTCGTCGAGCAGCACGCGCGCAGCCAGCGCGGTGAAGATCGGAGACAGGTTGACGAGCATGCTCGCCGTCGCGGCGGGGATGGTCCGCTCACCCGCGTTGAGCAGCAGCTGGTACAGCGCCATGCCCGCGAGCCCGAGGAAGACGATCGCCGGCACGTCACGCGCCGCCGGCAGCTTCGTCTGGCCCCGCACGGTGAGCAGCGCCCCCAACGCGATGGCGGCGATCGCGAGCCGCAGGAACGTGAGATGCGCGACGCTGTAGTCCTCGAGCGCCACGCGGATCCACACGAACGCACCCGCCCACAGGAGGATCGTGAGCGACAGGGCGGCGTAAGGCGTTGCGCGCTGGACGGGCGGACGCTCGTCGCTCACGTTGGCGCGGCCCCGAGCGCGCGCGGTCGCGCGCGCCGGCGCGCGATGCTCGCAGCCGGGACGGCGGCCTCGGTAGACCCGCAACGGCTGCCGCGGACCGACTGGCCGCGCGCGAGCACGACGAGTTCAAGCACGGGCGTCGCGGTCACCGGGCCCTGGGATCACCCCGGGGCCCGGCGGACCGACGCCCGCCCACCCGCGGGCGCGCCACCGAGGCGATGATGTCGCGAGCTCTGCGGCGCGTCAGCGGACCATGCAGGTCTCATCGTCGCTCCGATAGCGGATCTCCCCCTTGACGACCTTCCAGTAGAAGCTCGGGTAGGAAGGCTCGACGGCCTCGCATCTGCCCTTGACGAGCTCGTTGAGCCGCGGCACGTTCGCCATCGGGATGCCTTGGTGGTAGTGGTGCGCCGTGTGCATGTTGTTGAGGTTCGTGAACCACTGTGAGAAGCGGCCAGCGTCGATCGTACGGGTATTGGCGAGCACGTCAGGGTTGCTCTGCGTGTTGAGGCCGAAATGCTCGGGCAGCTCGATCATGAAGTGCGCGGGCTCGGACACGAGTAGCAAGGGCACAAGCCACGCCAGCGCCACCAGCGGGGTCCCGACCAGTACCGTGACCGAGACGGCGAGCGCGATGCACAGCAGGAAGAGGCGGTACTCTCGGCGGATGCGCCGGGCGTCGCGCTCACGCGTCACGCGCGGGATCGGGCGCCCGAGGACACTGCGCGCGATGTCGCGCATGACGTCGCCGTAACGGCCGAGGTGGTACGCCGCGCGCAGGAACCCGAAGACGCTGTCAAGCTGGCGAAAGCGGTAGTTGAAGAACTCGTGGTTGTTCGGCTTGCCTAGCGACGCGTGGTGACGCAGGTGCTCGTACTTGTAGTGCGAGTAGGAGCTGAGCATGAACAACCCGCACAAGAAGCCGAAGACGCGGTTGAGCCTGCGCGAGTTGAACGCATGCTCATGCAGCGACTCGTGCTGCAGCTCGACGAGGTGGGCGTACATCAGCCCGACGACAACGACGGCGCCGATGGTCGCGACCCACGACAGCTCGAGCGCGATGACCGCCCAGCAGCCGACGATCAGCGCCACCGCGAACGCGAACTTCGCCGCGAAGCGCACGGGCTTCTTCGGGAACAGCTCCTCGGGAAGGTTGCGCCGCGGATCCGTGCCGCGGACGGGAGCAAGCACGACGTTGCGGGACCCGTCAAGGTCGGCGCTCTCGCCGAGCACCGCTGAAGCGTCAGTTGCCATGGTCTGCTCCTATGCGAGGTAGTGGCTTGACTCGGTGGACACCGAGCGCAGGTCCGCGGGGACCCGCTCGTTGGCGACGATCTGGTCGAGGGTTTGGCGGGCGCGGATGAGGTGGAAGGATCCGTCGCGGCGCCGGAGCACCTCGGCGGCGTCGGGGTACGAGTTGAAGTTGCGCATCGCCATCGACGAGCAGTAGGCGCCGCCCCGCTCGACGACGAGGTAGTCGCCCGCCCCAGCCCGTCCGAGCGCGACCGGCGCGAGCCGCTCAACGTCCGCCACGGCCGTCGTGAGCACGTCGCCGGCGATGCAGCAGTGACCCGCGACGCAATAGCGCTCGGCCGGCCGCGGCTCGGGCTCCGCCTGCGCGGCGACGGTGACGAGCGGATGCGGCGCGCCGTAATACGACGGTCGCAGGATCTCGGTCAGGCCGCCGTCGATCTTCAGGAACGTGTGGCCGGCGGACCCGGTCGTCGTCACGTCGAGGATCTTCGTGACGATCGAGCCGGCGTTGGCCATGAGGTACGTGCCCGGCTCGAGCTCGAGCGCCAGCTCGCGCCCGGTTTCCACCGCGAAGCGCCCCATCTCACCGGCGACCATCGCAGCCCAGCCGGCGTGGTCAGGCTCAGGGTCGGCGAGCAGCGCCTTGACCCGGTAGCCCCCGCCGAGGTTCACCGTCTGCACGGTCGCGAAGCGCCGCGCGAGCTCGATCGCCGCCGCCGCCGCTCGCACTAGCACCCCGGGGTCGTGCCCCGAGCCGACGTGGGTATGGACCCGGACGAGCCTCAGCCCGTGGCTCTCGAGCGCCCGCTCGACGTCGTGGATCGCCTCATGCCAAATCCCGAAGCTAGACTCCGGACCGCCACTCGTAAGGCGGCGAACGAGGCCCGAGCCGAAGCCGGGGTTCAGGCGAATCGAGACGTCACCGCCGGGCCGCGCCCGGCCGTAGTCCTCGAGCTGTCGAACCGACCCGGCGTCGAACTGCAGGCCCGCGTCGAGCAAGGCCAGCAGGCCGTCGTCGAAGACGGCCTGCTGGGCCGTAAGCAGGATTCGCGCCGGATCGATCCCGGCCCGCACGGCGCGGTGGACCTCCCACACCGAGCTGGCATCGAAGCACAGCCCAAGGCGGTCGAACAGGCACACGATCGCCGCGCTCGGACACGCCTTCAGCGAGTAGCGCACGGTGAGACCGAACGCCGACGGCAGCGAGGATATCGTGCGCACGCCCGCCTCGATCGTCTGCTCGTCGTAGACGAACAC
The DNA here is from genome assembly GCA_019348435.1 of Actinomycetota bacterium. Taxonomy (GTDB): domain Bacteria; phylum Actinomycetota; class Thermoleophilia; order Solirubrobacterales; family Solirubrobacteraceae; genus CADCVQ01. Next base: position 611 of record JAHWJM010000267.1, on the reverse strand, counting down.
CGGGGTGCCGAAGCACTGCGCGACCTCTCGCACGTCGTCGGGCGTCAGGAACTTCAGCGACTCGATCGGCTCGGCAGTCATGGCGTCCACGCCCTGGCGCGCGAGAGCTGAGTAGTCCCGACCGCGCGACGCGGCGCCACATACGCCGACTCGCGCAAGCGTACCACTTTTCGGTATATAACCATGAGCGGAGCGCTCGCAGAAGACGATCTCCGTCCCAGACCGTGCGCGTACACAAGTGGTGAGTACTGCCGAGAGCGGCCGAGCGCAGGGAAGTAGCTCCTCATAGCGCCAGATGTCGTGTGGACGCTCCGCCAGCGCGGCCTTGGTGAGTTTCCGCTCGGCGGCGTCGTAGTCGTACTGGACCTCAAGCGTTGCATTGCAGAACCAGTATGGGACTGCAGAGGATGTAAGTCAAAGCGGGCGACGCAATCGGACACTACCCCACGCGCGCTGAAATAAGCATTTGAACGCCGCCGTTCACATAAGGACGGTTATCGAGCAGTAGTTATGACGACCGTGACGGCGACGGACGCGAGGGCTTGAGCACCGAGCCCCGCATGGCGAGCCCGGCCTCCGCTCCGAGGAGCTGCGCCGCCTGCGCGTGACGG
>JAHWJM010000266.1 GCA_019348435.1 Actinomycetota bacterium | reverse complement strand
GACGAGCATCCCGAGCTCGACTTCGACCCGCTCGACGACACGAAGGTCTGGCCCGAGGAGGTCTTCCCGCTGCGGCCGGTCGGGCGCATGGTGCTCGACCGCACCGTCAGCAACTTCTTCGCCGAGAACGAGCAGATCGCGTTCGGCACCGGCGTGCTCGTCGACGGCCTGGAGTTCTCCGACGACAAGATGCTCGTCGGCCGGACGTTCTCCTACAGCGACACGCAGCGCTACCGCGTGGGCCCGAACTACCTGCAGCTGCCCGTCAACCAGGCCAAGAACGCCGAGGTGCGCACAAACCAGCGCGACGGGCAGATGACCTACTACGTCGACCAGGCGGGCGAGAACCAGAGCGTCAACTACGAGCCGTCGATCCTCGGCGGCCTGCGCGAGGCCGAGGGCCCCGGCCACGACGAGGTCGGCCCCGAGATCTCCGGCCGCCTGACGCGCAAGCGCATCCCGCGCACGAACGACTACATGCAGGCCGGCGAGCGCTACCAGCTCTCCGAGCAGTGGGAGAAGGACGACCTTGTGGCCAACCTCGTCGACGCGCTGGACCAGTGCGACCGGAGCATCCAGGAGCGGATGCTGTGGCACCTGTACATGTGCGAGGACGAGCTCGGCGCGCGCGTCGGCGAGGGCATCGGCATCGGCCTCGACGAGGTCAAGGACATGGCGCCGCTCGCGACGCAGACGCTCTCAGACGAGGAGGAGCAGCGCCGCCGCAACCTCGGCAACAACGGGCCGCGCGACGTAGCCGGTCACGAGATGACGCACTGCGTGCCCAACGAGCGCGTCGCGGTGGCCGACGACATCGCGATGCGCTGACGCCACCGTCGCGCGGCGAGGGTGTTCGCGATGTCGTCGGCGAGACGACCGATTGCGCGAACACCGCTCGTCCGCGGGAGTGCCTAGCCCCGCGCTTCAGGCTGCCTGCCGCCGCCGGCAACCGGATTGTGCTCGAGCCAGGTTCGCGCCGCGGCGGAGGCCTCCTGTGCGATCGCGGCCCACGACGCATCGGGATCGGGCCTGCCGATCACGCCGAGCATCGCCAGCGTGCGCACGACGGACTCCAGTGGGCTGCGCGCGTACGACCACGGCTCGGGCAGCGGATCGCCGACCTTCGCCTGGGCGACCCACTCGATGAGCATGCGATCGCGCGGCGTGACCGGCGGGACGTGATCGACCCGCACCGATTCGCCCGCCTGTCCGCGCCCGTGATCCACGCTGCAAGGATTCCACAGACCGTCCCACCACCCGAGGAGGCCGCATGACCATCTCCACGTCCCTCGTCACCGGCGTCGACTTCGTGTGTCTGCCGACCGAGGATCTCGACGCGGCGCGCGAGTTCTACGGTGCGGTGCTCGGCTTGGAGGCCGGCGGCGTGTGGCAGCGCGGTGATGCGCCGGCGCGTGGGGCGGAGTTCCAGGCCGGCAACCTCACGCTGAGCGTCGTCGACCCGAGCGCGATCGGCATCGAGTTTCAGCCCACCAAGGTGCCGGTCGCCTTGCACGTCGAGGACATCGAAGCCGCGCGTGCCGAGCTCGAAACCCGAGGGGTGTCGTTCTTCGGCGACACGATGGACACGGGCGTCTGCTTCATGGCGCCGTTCAGCGATCCCGACGGCAACGCGCTCATGTTGCACCACCGCTACGCACCGCGTACCTGAGCGCGCCCCACCTAGTCGAAGATCAGGGTCGTGGCCGCTTCGCGCAACCTCCTCAACCTCAAGTCCGTCGGCAAGGGCTACGGCAGCCGCTCGGTCCTGCACGACATCACCCTGGGCGTCTCGGCCGGCGAGCGGATCGGGATCGTCGGGCGCAACGGCGACGGCAAGTCGACGCTGCTGCGCCTCATCGCGGGGGTCGAGCCGCCGGATGAGGGCGTGATCACGCGGTCGCGCGATCTCGAGCTCGCGCTGCTCGGCCAGGGTGACGAGCTCGACGACGCGCGCACGATCCGCGACGAGCTCGTCGGCCGGCGCGCCGACCACGAGTGGGCCGCTGACGCTCGCTTCCGCGAGGTGCTCGACGGGCTGCTCGGGGGCGTCGGCCTGACGCGCTTCCCGGCGGGGATGGCCACGCCGATCGGCGCGCTCTCTGGCGGCGAGCGGCGCCGCATCGCGATCGCGCAGCTGCTGCTCGGCGGCCCCGAGCTGCTGCTGCTCGACGAGCCGACGAACCATCTCGACGTCGAGGCGGTCGACTGGCTCGCGCGCCACCTCGCCGCGCGGCGCGGGTCGATGCTCGTCGTCACGCACGATCGCTGGTTCCTCGACGCCGTCTGCACCGCGACATGGGAGGTCTCCGACGAAACGGTGCACCAGTACGAGGGCGGCTACGCGGCGTACGTCCTCGCCCGGGCCGAGCGCGACCGCCAGGCGACGGCGCGCGACGACCGCCGCCGCCAGCTGCTGCGCAAGGAGCTCGCCTGGCTGCGTCGGGGCGCGCCCGCCCGCACGACGAAGCCGAAGTTCCGCATCGATGCCGCGAACGCCCTGATCGTTGACGAGCCCGACGTGCGCGACCGCGCCGAGCTGCTGCGCTTCGCGACGACGCGCTTGGGCGACAAGGTGCTCGACACCGTGAACGTCTCGCTGGCGTTCGGCGACAAGCCGCTGCTGCGCCACGTCACCTGGCGTCTGGGCCCCGGCGACCGCGTCGCGCTCGTCGGCGTCAACGGCTCGGGCAAGACGACGCTGCTCAAGCTGCTCAGCGGCGAGCTCGACCCGACGAGCGGCAGCGTCGAGCGTGGCGCCACGGTGCGCCTCGCCCATCTGTCACAGGACAGCGCCGAGATCCCGGGCCACCTGCGGGTGCTCGAGTCGCTCGAGCAGGTGCGCGCTCGCGCCACGCTGAGCGACGGCCAGGAGCTGACGGCGGGGATGCTCTGCGACCGCTTCGGGTTTCGCGGCGCGAAGGCGCGCACGCTCGTCCGCGACCTCTCGGGCGGCGAGCGGCGGCGGCTACAGCTCATGCGCCTGCTGATGAACGAGCCCAACGTCCTGCTGCTCGACGAGCCGACGAACGACCTCGACATCGACACCCTCACGGCGCTCGAGGACCTGCTCGACCGCTGGCCCGGGACACTCGTGATCGTCAGCCACGACCGCTACTTCGTCGAGCGCGTCTGCGACAACGTGCACGCGCTCACCGGCGACGGCGGGCTGCGCCACCTGCCGGGCGGGATCGAGCAGTACCTTCGCTCGCGCCGCGAAGCGGGCACGGCCGGGGACGCGGTCGCGGAACAGGGACCGGCGGCAGCGGCGCCTGGGGCCGCGGCACGAGCGGGCGGCCGTAGCGCCGCGCGCGCCGCGCGCAAGGAGATCCAGCGCCTCGAGAAGGCGCTGGAGCGCGCGGCCGTGCGGGAGGCCGATCTGCACCAGGCGATGGCCACCAGCGCAAGCGACCACACCCGCCTGCGCGAGCTGCAGCCCGAGCTGGCGGCGCAGGTCGCAGAGCGCGAGCGCCTGGAGGCGGCGTGGCTGGAGACGGCGGAGCTGCTGGAGGACTGCCAGTCTTAGATACAGGCCCGCCGTCGCCACGCCCGCACATTCGGCCCCGCGCGAGGGCTCTACCTAGACTCCGCCTCATGCGCCAGAACGGCATCGATCCCGCCGATCTCGCCGTCTGCCTGCGGGTGCTCGACCAGCTCGACGACCTGCCCGTCGAGCACCCTGACGCGCTCGCGATCCGGCGCGCCACGGCGGGGCTCTACAAGTCCGTCAAGCTGCGCCGCCGAGCCGAGCGCCGTGCGGCGGTGCTCGCCGCGGACGCCGCGGTGACCGCCGCCACGGCGACCGGCGCCGACGGGCGCATCGATGACGAGACGGCCGGGCTTCCTTTGCGCTCGCAGGCCGCCGGCGCCACGGCCGGGACGCTCGTGCAGCCGCGCCAGTGCTACGTCTGCAAGGAGCGCTACGTCGAGGTCGACGCCTTCTATCACCAGCTCTGCCGGGCGTGCGCGGCACGCAGCCACGCGCGCCGCGACGCGCGCACGGATCTACGCGGGCGCCGCGCGTTGCTCACCGGCGGGCGGGCGAAGATCGGCATGTACATCGCGCTGCGGCTGCTGCGCGACGGGGCGCACACGACGATCACGACGCGCTTCCCGCGCGACGCCGCGCGCCGATTCGCCGCCATGGAGGACAGTGCCGACTGGCTCGAGCGCCTGCAGATCGTCGGGATCGACCTGCGCAACCCAGCTCAGGTGGTGGCGCTCGCAGACGACGTCGCGGCCGGCGGACGGCTGGACATCCTCATCAACAACGCAGCCCAGACCGTGCGCCGCTCGGCGGCGTCCTACGCCCTGCTC
>JAHWJM010000265.1 GCA_019348435.1 Actinomycetota bacterium | reverse complement strand
GGCGTCAGGGAGTTGAGACAGGCACGCCTCACCCGATGCGACAGCGCCAGACGAAGCGACCGAGCGTAAGGCCGTCGGGGCTACCTTGACGAGCTGCTCAACGAGCGCGGATCGCGCCGGCAAGCAATGAGTGCAGCGAGCGGCTTCGAGGTCCGGGCAACTGACCGGCGGCTCTGCGCCGGCCGGTCGCACGGCGGTGTGGCTCAGTGTTGAAGGCACGTAGACGATGTGCCACCCTGGCAGCCGACGCGGAGGGGTGTATGGCGTGAACGAGTGCAGGGTGAGCAGGTGAACCGGTGTCGGCCGTGACGGACCGGCGCACCGAGCTGCTTGTCTACGAGGATCGCGAAGAGGGCTTCCACGGGTACCTCGCCTACTGCGGGCACGGCGCGCCGCTGGCGGCGGGCGGGCTGCGCGTCCAGAAGGGGCTGCGTGGCGAGACGATCGTCGCGCTCGCGGAGGCGATGGCGCTCAAGGAGCGCGTCCTCGCGCTCAACGTCGACGGCGCCAAATGCGGGATCGACTACGACGCGGCGGCGCCAGGCAAGGACGCCGCGCTGCGCCGCTTCCTGCGGTTCCTGCGGCCCCACCTGCGCGACAGGTTGAGCCTCGGACCCGACATGGGCACCGCCTTCGGTGAGATCGAGGCGCTCGCGCGGCAGGAGGACATCAGCTCGGTGAAGGGCGCGATCGCCCAAGCCCAGGGTCTGCCTGCAGAGGAGGTGCTGCGGCGGCTGAGGCTGCTCGACGAGCCGATTGGAGCGCTGACCCTCGGGCAGCGGCGCGCGGGTCACGCGCTCGCGCAGGCGACGCTCGTCGCGCTGCGACACGTCGGCGCGCTGGCGCGACGGCCCACCTGTGCGCTGCAGGGCTTCGGGACGCTCGGGCGCGCGGCCGCGCTCGCGCTGCACGAGGCCGGTGTGCGCGTCGCGGCGATTGCCGACGAGCATGGCAGCGTGCGCTGCGAGACCGGGCTTGACGTGGCGCGGATGCTGGCGCTGCCCGCCGGGCGTCCGGTCGCGGAGCAGCCCTGCGGAGGGGCGGCGGGCGAGCGCACGGCGCCGTTCGAGCATGCCGCCGACGCGGTCGTGCTCGCCGCCTGCGAAGACGGGCTGAGCGCGCTGGAGGCAGCGCGGCTGCAAGCCGCCACCGTCGTCGTGGGGGCCAACCGCGGGCTGTCGGACGCCGTCGAGGCGCTGCTGCACGAGCGCGGCATCGTCGTGGTGCCCGACTTCGTCGGCGGCGCCGGCGGATCGGCCGCGATGGATGCGCTGTTCGCGCCCGCGATCGCACCCACCGCCCGCGCGGTGCTCGATGAGACGGCGTCCGTGCTGGGCGTCTTGACCGACCGCGTCCTCGCGCGCGCACGCTCCTCGGGGTCGCCGCCGCGCCAGGCCGCGCTCGCGCTGGCCGATGAGCGACGGCTGCCGCCTGACGCGAAGCCGTACGGCCTGCGACTGCTTGACGGCGCTGTCGCGCGGCACGCGGTGAGCTGGTGAGCTCGTGAGCGCAGCGGACGACCTCACCGGCCATGACTGCGCCCACACGCGCGGCCACATCACCGACTCGAGCTTCTATGGCCACGCCTACGCGACGGAGGTCAGCCGGCGCATCTTCTGCGACGTCTGCCGCTATCAGCGTTGGCTGGACGTGGAAGCGGCGTTGGCGCTCAGCCAGGCCGAGCTCGGCCTCGTGTTGCCCGAGCACGCCGAGCGGATCGCAGAGGTCGCGCATATCGAGCGGCTCGACCTCGAGCTGGTCCGCAGCGAGATCCGCCGCACGGGGCATTCGCTGGTCGGGTTCCTGCGGGCGCTGCAGGAGGCCTGCGGGGGCGACGCCGGCGAGGTCATCCATCTTGGCGCCACGACGCAGGACATCCAGGACACCGGGCAGGCGCTGGAGATCGCCGAGGTGCTCGACGAAGCCGAGCGCGAGCTCGTGGGGCTCGTCGGCATCCTCGCTGCGCTGGTGCGCTCGCATGCCGACACGCTGATGGTCGGGCGCTCGCACGCACGCGCCGCGCTGCCGATGACCTTTGGCCTGAAGGTCGCAAGCTGGCTCGACGAGCTGCTGCGCCACGCCCAGCGGCTCGCCGACTGCCGCTCGCGCGTCGTCGTGGCGCAGCTGTTCGGCGGCGTCGGCACGATGGCCGGCTTCGGCGCCCACGGCCCCGCCCTGCTCGAGCGCTTCGCGCTGCGCCTGGGGCTCGGGGTACCGTCGCTTTGCTGGCACACGGCGCGTGATCGCGTGGCCGAATTCGTTGGCACGATGGCTGCGCTGGCGGCCACCCTCGGCCGGATCCTCGACGAGGTGCGAACGCTCTCGCGCCCGGAGTTCGGCGAGCTCGAGGAGGCTTGGCGGCCGGGGAAGGTCGGCAGCAGCACGATGCCGCACAAGCGCAATCCCGAGGAGTGCCAGCAGGTCGTCGTGCTCGCGCGGCTGGCCGCCGCGCAGGTGCCGCTGGCGCTCCAGGCGATGATCGGCGAGCACGAGCGCGACTCGCGTGCGCTGCGCCTGGAGTGGCCGATCGTCGCCGACGTCTCGCACTACTCGCTGGCGGCGCTGGCGATCGGCCGCAGGATCCTCGAGGGCATCGTCGTGCACGAGGACGTGATGGCGACCAACGCCGAGGAGGCGGCCGGCGCGGTCTGCACGGAGTCGCTCATGCTGGCGCTCGGCCGCCACATCGGCAAACAGTCGGCGCACGCCCAGGTGTACGAGCTCTGCCAGGACGCGACGAGCCGCGGCCTGTCGCTGCAGGAGTACCTGCGCAACGCGCCCGCCGTGCGCCGGCATCTCGGCGAGGACGAGCTCGCGCAGATCTTCGAGCCGACAGCGTACGTCGGCAGCGCGCCGCAGCTCGCCATCGAGATGGCCGACCGCGCCGAGGAGTGGGTGGCGTCACGGGCGCCTGCGGCGAAGGCAGCCGCGTGAGCACGACGCGCCCGCAAGGAGTGGAAAGCGCGGCGGGCGTGAGCCTCGCGCGCGTACGCGAGATCCACCTCTCGCGCGAGCAGTACGCTGTACTGGTCGGTCACGCGCGCCGCAAGCTGCGCGGCGAGTATCTTCCGGGCGAGACGCTCGAGCGCAAGGCGTTCGGCCTGCTCGTGGGCCGGATCGAGGGCGAGCGCGCGACGACGACCGCCATCGTGCCGCTTCGGCGCAACCTGCGCCACGAGCAGCCATACAAAGAGCAGATCGACGCGCTCGTGCACGCCCTGGCCGTCCCGTCCCAGACACCGCTCCAACGGCGCGGCTGGCTCGCAGATCCGAAGGAGCTGATCGCGGCGCAGGAGGCATGCGACGCCGACGGGACCATCATGTTGGGCAGCTACCACATGCACCGTGTCGGCTGGCCCGCCGACCCGCGGCGGGAGACCTGCACCGCGCTCGACGAGGCGCTTGCCCGCGACCGCGGGCTGTGGATGCTCGTGCTGTCGATGGTCGACCCCGAGCGGCCGGTGCTGCGCGCCTTCTTCGAAGGCGACAACGACCGCGAGGCGGCGATCGTGCTGACGGGCGACCGCGAGCAGAAGGCCGCCGAGCGGGTCGCGGCCGCGACCAGCGGCGAAGGCTAGGCGATGGCCGGCGACGATCACGATCAGCGGCGGGCGCAGATGGTCGAGGCCGCGGGCGTGCTGGAGAGCAGCGGCGTGATGTCGCACACCGGTCACATCAACTTCAGCGCGCGGATCGACGGGCGGCGCATGATGCTCACCTCGAGCGGGCTGATCGCTGAGCTGCGAGCGGACACGCTCGCGGTCGTCGACTTCGACGGCAACGTCGAGGACGGCCGGCTGAACGCCTCCACGGCCGAGATCGTCGGGATGCACGCCGCGGTCTACCGCCAGCGGGAGGACGTCGGCGCGGTGCTGCACACCCACTCGCCGCACGTCACGGCGTTCGCGCTGGCCAACCATCCGCTTCCATGCCGCTACGAAGCGCTCCTGCGGCGTGGACAGAGCGGCGAGGTGCCGGTCGTCCCGTGGGCGCCGCGCGGGTCCGACGAGTTCTTCGAAGGGATTGCGACGACGCTGGCAGCCGCCCCCGAGACGAACGCCGTGCTGCTCGGCAACCACGGCTTGCTGGCCTTCGGATCGTCGGCGATCGCGGCCGTGAAGCTCGTGATGACCCTCGAGGAGGCGGCGGAGGCAGAGCTCGCCGCCGTGGCGCTCGGTGGGGCCAAGGACATGAGCCCCGGCGCGTAACCGCCGGCTGCGGCCGCGCCGACAGGCACACCTGCCGATGACGACCGCCGCCACGGACGCCTCCAAAGTCACCCTCGTTGCCCTGCGGCCGCTGTACGTGGCCGCGTTCGTCGCCTACGCGGA
>JAHWJM010000264.1 GCA_019348435.1 Actinomycetota bacterium | reverse complement strand
GCTCCTGCGCCTGCGCCGCTGCGCGGGCGACCCGCACCCGGGCAACTACCTCCTGCTCGCCGACGGCAGGATCGGTTTCCTGGACTTCGGGCTGATGCGCGTCGTCCCGGCCGGCTACCTCGACGGCGAGCGGCGCGTGGCGCGCGCGGTGATCGAGGACGACGCCGCGACCGTCCACCGCCTGATGGGCGAGCTCGGGTACCTGCCCGATCCCGACGGCTTTGAGCCCGAGGCGCTGCTCGGCCAGATCGCGAGCGCGAGTCTGCTGTCGCTGTCGCACGGGACCAACGACGCACAGAAGACGATGGGCATCATCACGCTCGCGCTGGTCGCGCACGGCTCGCTCGAAGGCACGAGCCCGACCCCGCCGACCTGGGTGATCGTCTCGGCGGCGACGGCGATCGCGCTGGGCACCTACAGCGGCGGTTGGCGGATCATCCGCACGATGGGCACGCGGATCTACAAGATGGACCCGGCGCAGGGCTTCGCCGCCCAGGGCGGCGGCGCGGCGGTGCTGCTGACCGCCTCGCACCTCGGCTTTCCCCTCTCCACGACGCATTCGATCACCGGGGCGGTGCTCGGCGCCGGCGCGGCCAAGCGCCTGTCGGCGGTCCGCTGGGGGCTGGCCGGCAACATCGCCGTCGCCTGGGTGCTGACGCTGCCGGCCGCGGCCGCCGTCGGCGCCATCACCTACGGCGTCAGCCGGATCTTCGGCGACGGCGCCCTCGGGCCGCTGCTCATCGCGGTCAGCCTGGTGATGCTCATCGCGGCGATGTTCGGCAAGCGGCTGCGCCAGGGCCCGCCGATCGCCGCCCCGGCACCGGGGGAGGCATGAGCGCAACCGTCGACTCCGGTGCTCTGCTCGAGCTCGCGTGGGGCGCCCCGCTCGCCGCCCTGATCGTCGTCGTCGCCTGGGGCCTCGTCGTCGTCGGCACCGCGCGCGCCGGCGAGGCACGCCGCGACGGGCGGACCGTCCGCGCGGCGCTCCACGTCGCCATGGCCGGCGTCGGCGCGACGCTCTTCGTGGCGGCCATCGTCGTCGGGCTCATCATCACCTCCGACAAGGGCTGATCTCGCACGGCTGCGGCGAGTCGCGGTGCCTGCAGCGCCGGTTGCAGGGCGTCGTAACTCCGCGCGCCGGCGTGAGAACCGAGCGTGCGCTAGGCAAGCTGCGCTCACTACTTACGAGAGGAACCCATGCGCGCACTGCGAGTCAGTCTTGTCGCGGCGGTGGTCGTACTGGTCGCGACACCGGCCGCCCACGCCCACGTCCTGCACACCGTCAGCGCCGGCGAGACGCTCTGGTCGATCGCCGCCCAGTCGAACCTGACCACCCGGACGCTCGCCGCCTTCAACGGACTCAGCGAGAACGCCAACGTCGTGCTCGGCTCGACGATCAAGATCCCGTCGATCGCAGAGGGCCGGGCGGCCCTCGCCGCCGCCGGGGGCGCCCCCGCGACCGCGGGCTCAGGCGCGGGAGGCGCACCCGCCCCCCTCGGGGCCTACATCGTGCGCCCCGGCGACACGCTGAGCGCGCTCGCCGCGCAGACGGGGGTCCCGACGGCGCAGATGGCGTACATGAACGGCCTCGCGCCGACGGCGCACCTGCTCATCGGGACCGTGCTCAAGCTGCCGAGCGGCGCGGCCGCGCCCGCTCGCGCGTCGATGCCGGCGCCTGCGGCACGCGTCGTTCCGCGGGCCGACCCGGTGCCGACCGCCACACGCTTGGACGCTGCGCAGGTCAAGGCGCTGGCCGCCGAGAACGGCGCGCCCGCGGCGCTGGCAGCGGCGATCGCCTGGCAGGAGAGCGGCTTCAACAACGCCGCGGTGTCCTCCGCCAACGCTCGCGGGGTGATGCAGATCATGCCCGGCACCTGGGACTGGGTGAACCGCAACCTCGCCCGCGGGCCGCTGGATCCCGCCTCCGCGGCCGACAACGTCCGCGCCGGTTCGCTGTACCTCGCCCAGTTGCTGCGCCAGACCGGCGGCGACCCACGGCTGGCGGTGGCCAGCTACTACCAAGGCCTGGCGTCGGTGCGCTCGCGCGGGATGTTCGACGACACCAAGCGCTACGTCGACAACGTGTTCGCACTGCAGGGGCGGTTCGGCGGCTGACGCGGCGGGTTCGTCGTCGTCCGCGTGCTCTCGGAGACCGCCGGTAGCTGCTGCGTGGATGCGCGTCACGTGCCGTACGTGACGTCGCGCAGCACCTTCGCGGGCGCGCCGGCGGCGATCGAGAACGGTGCGATGTCCTGCGTGACGACGCTGTTGGCGCCGATCACGCAGCGCTCGCCGATCGTCACGCCGCTCGTGACGACGACGTTGGCACCCAGCCACACGTTGTCGCCGATGCGCGTGGGCCCCTTGGAGGTGAAGCCCTGCCACGGGACCGGCTGCTCGGGATCGTCGTAGCGGTGGTTGGCGTCGGTGACGAAGCAGCCGTTGGCGAGCATGCAGTGCGACCCGATCTCGACGCGCTCGTGCGCGGCGACCATCACCGCGATGTTGAGGAACGTCCCCTCCCCGATACGGACCGTCGCCTCGTCGCTGATCGTGATCCAGACGTCGGGCTCGAAGAGGGTGTTCGCGCCGATCTGCAGGCGACCGTCGCGCAGCGCCTCGAGGACGTTGCCGTGCAGCGGCCAGCGGGCGAACGCGTCGCGGCGCATGAGCTCCCAGTGGATGCGGGCGCGGTTCCACGGCAGGACGTTGCGCTCATACCAGCGCCACTTCTGAAGCCAGAGCCTGCCCTGGCGCGCGAGGTCGTCCATCGGCGCGGGAGGCTATGGCACGTGGCGGTTGCCGAACGGCAGCATCGGCGCTACGCCGCAGCCGCCTCCTTGCGAGCAGCCCGCCCGCGCCCGCGCTTGGCCGTCGACGCCGCGGCCACGACGCCGGCCTCGACGAGGAATTCGCCCGTGTAGGAGCCTGGCGTCCCGCCGACCTCCTCGGGCGTGCCGGCCGCGATCACCTCACCGCCCTCCTCCCCACCCTCGGGACCCATGTCGATCAGCCGGTCGGCGGTCTTGATGACGTCGAGGTTGTGCTCGATCACGAGGATCGTGTTGCCCAGGTCCGCCAGGCGGTTGAGCACGTTCAGCAGGTTGTTAATGTCGGCGAAGTGCAGGCCGGTCGTCGGCTCGTCGAGGATGTAGAGCGTGCGGCCGGTCGCGACCTTCGACAGCTCCGTCGCGAGCTTGACGCGCTGCGCCTCGCCGCCGGACAGCGTCGTCGCCGGCTGGCCGAGGCGAATGTAGCCCAGCCCGACGGCCGCCAGCGTCTCGAGGCGGCGGCGGATCTTCGGGATGTGCTGGAAGAACTCGAGCGCCTCCTCGACGGGCATGTCCAGCACGTCGGCGATCGTCTTGGCCTTGAAGTGGACGTCGAGCGTCTCGCGGTTGTAGCGCTTGCCGTGGCATTGCTCGCACGGCACGTACACGTCGGGCAGGAAGTGCATCTCGATCTTGATCTGGCCGTCGCCGCGGCACACCTCGCAGCGCCCGCCCTTGACGTTGAACGAGAAGCGGCCGGGCTTGTAGCCGCGGACCTTCGCCTCCTGCGTCTTGGAGAACAGGTCGCGGATGACGTCGAAGAGACCGGTGTAGGTGGCCGGATTGGAGCGCGGGGTGCGCCCGATCGGCGACTGGTCGACCTGGATGATCTTGTCGAGCTGGTTGAGGCCGAGGATCGCCGTGTGGCGCCCGGGCCGCGTGCGCGCGCGGTGCAGCCGGTTGCCGACCGCCTTGAACAGCACCTCGTTGACGAGCGTCGACTTGCCCGACCCGCTGACGCCCGTCACGGCCGTCAGCACGCCGAGCGGGACCTTGACGTCGACGGACTTCAGGTTGTTCGCCGCCGCCCCGCGGATCTCGACGTAGCCCGACGGCGTGCGGCGCTTGGCCGGGATCTCGATGACGCGCGTGCGGGCCAGGAACTGCCCGGTGAGCGACTCCGGCACCGCCTCGACGTCGGCCGCCGTGCCCTGCGCGACGATCTCGCCGCCGTGCTCGCCCGCTCCAGGGCCGAGGTCGATGACGTGGTCGGCGGCGCGCATCGTCTGCTCGTCGTGCTCGACGACGATGACCGTGTTGCCGAGGTCGCGCAGGCGCTCGAGCGTGCGGATGAGCTTCTCGTTGTCGCGCTGGTGCAGGCCGATCGACGGCTCGTCGAGGATGTAGAGAACGCCGACCAATCCCGACCCGATCTGAGTTGCGAGCCGTATACGTTGCGCCTCACCCCCCGCCAACGTCGCGCTCCCTCGCGCCAGAGTGAGGTAGTCGAGGCCGACGTCTAACAGGAAGCCGAGGCGCGCGTGGATCTCGATGAGGATGCGCTCCGCGATCGTCGGCTCACGGTGGTT
>JAHWJM010000263.1 GCA_019348435.1 Actinomycetota bacterium | reverse complement strand
GGACCGCGACCGCGACCGCGAGCGCGACGGCGACGGCGACGGCGACCGCGACCGCGACGGCGAGCGCGAGCGCGAGCGCGACGGTTCCACCGCCCGGGAGTGGCTGGCGCCGGACGGGCACACGTTGCCGGTGACCACCAGCCGCCGCTCGCGAACGCAGAGCTGATGGCCACGCCGGCACCGCGCTGGGGCGCGCGACGCCCGGACGCGCTTGCGGGGGCGGTGACGGCTGCGGGCGTCGCGGCCGCCGGCCTGAGCGGCGCGCTCGTCGCGATGGGCGCGGCCGTCGGCCTGGCGAGCATCGTCGCGCTGACGTACGCGCCGCTCGTCCTGATGAGCCTCGGCGTCGCGCTGGCCCTGTGGGTGCCGCTGATGTTCTTCGAGGGGCTGCCGGGCGCGAACAACGTGCCCGAGGCGGGTGTCCTGCTTCTGACGGTCGGGTGGCTCGCGATGCTGCGCACCGAGCCGCGGATGCGGGCCGTCCTGCGGGCGCATCGGCGCGTGCTGTTCATCATGATGCTGTTCGTCGCGTGGGCGCTCGTCACGGTCGCGTGGGCGCCGGAGCCCGCGCACGGGCTCGCGCTCATGCCGTCCTTCCTCAACGTCGCGCTGATCTACGTGATCGTGCTGACGGCGCTTGCCGGCGTCCGCCAGATCCGCCTGCTCGCGCTCTTCTTCGTGCTCGGCGTCGCCGCATCGGTGATGCTCGGGCTCGCCGGCGGCGACGGTGCGCTCGGAGGCGCCCTGTTCGTCGAGGGCCGGCTCAACGGCGGCATGAGCGATCCCAACGACCTGGCGCTGGCGATCGTAGCGGCGCTGGGCCTGCTCGGCGGGCTGCTCGCCTCCACGCGCTCGCCGCTGGCGCGCTGGACGATGGGCGGCGTGCTCGCCGTGCTGTTGCTCGTCGCGCTGAACGCGACGGGGTCGCGCGGCGGACTCGTCGCGGCCGGCGTTGCGGTGCTGGCGGCGCTCTGGCTTCACCGCCGCAGCCGGATGCGGGTGCTCGCCTTCCTGTGCCTCGCGCTGGCGATCGGCGGCGTCTGGTTTCTCAGCAACCCGGCCGCGCTGCAGCGGTTCACCGGCGACGAGTACGGCGGCAGCGGACGATCGGACCTGTGGCAGCTGGCGTGGCGCGAGGTCCAGGACCATCCGATCCAGGGCGTGGGATTGGGCAACTTCGCGGTCGCCGCCGAGCCCTACCTGCGCGAGCCGGGCGTGCTGAAGAGCGTCCAGCACATCGAGCGCAACCAGGAGACGCACAACCTCTACCTCGGGTTGCTGGCCGAGACGGGAATCATCGGGCTGCTGCTCTACCTCGTCGTCCCGCTCGTCGCCGTTCGCGCCGCGATCACGGCCGGACACCGCTTCGAGGCGGCCGGCGACGACGCCGCGGCGTCGCTGGCGCGCGGCGTCGCAGTTGCCTGCATCGGCGTCCTGGCGGCGGCGTTCTTCCTGCCCGATGCGGCGGACAAGCGACTCTGGGTGCTGTTCGCCCTCGGGCCGGCGCTGCTCGCGGCAAGCACGACCGCCGGCACCGAGCGGACCGCGCCGACGCTGCACGGTCGCGCCCGCCGGCCATGCTGACCCTCCGTCGCCTGTCGCCCGACGACTGCGACTGGCGTGCGATGGACGCGCTGCCCGACCGCGTCGTCTACCAGACGCGCGAGTGGCTGAGCTTCCTGGCGGCGACGCAGCGGGGCGAGCCGTTCGTCGCGGAGCTGCTCGACGAGCGCCGCCGGCGCGTCGGCTACTTCACGGGGCTGATCATCTCCAAGTACGGCGTCCGGATCCTCGGCAGCCCGTTCCCCGGCTGGAGCTCCGGCCCGATGGGGTTCAACCTCCACCCCGGCGCGAACCGCCACAGTGCTCTGCGAGCTGTGCTCGCCCACGCGTTCGGTCCGTTGCGGTGCCTGCACGTCGAACTGCTCGACCGCGGCCTGGAGCTGCAGGACGTCGCGCAGCTCGGACTTCGCCACGACACGATGCGCACATACGCCGTCGACCTGCGGCCCGACGAGGACGAGATCTACGCCTCCGTGACCAGCCCGTGCCGGCGAGCGATCAAGAAGAGCCGGCGGTTCGGCGTCACCGTCGAGGAGGCGCACGGGGAGGACTTCGCCGACGAGTTCCACCCACAGCTCGTCGACGTCTTCGCCAAGCAGTCGCTCACCCCGCGGCTCGACGCCGATCGCGTCCGGGTCATGATCCGCGAGCTCGAGCCGACGGGCAGGCTGCTGCTGCTGCGCGCGCGCAGCGCCGAAGGCGAGGGGATCGCCACGGGCATCTTTCTGGGCATGAACGGCGTCGCCTACGCGTGGGGGGCGGCGAGCCTGCGGGCGCACCAGGCGGTGCGGCCGAACGAGGCGATCACGTGGCACGCGATCCGCCACTGGAAGGCTCGGGGCGCGCAGGTGCTCGACCTCGGTGGCGGTACCGAGGAGGGCTTCACGCAGTACAAGCGGAAGTTCCGGCCCGACGAGCACGTCATGCCACACGTGCGCGAGTCGCGCTTCGCCGCGATCGCGGCGGCCCGGTCGGCGGCCGAGCTCCTGGCTCGGCGCCAGCCGCCTCGGCTGGCCCTCGGGCGGCGCACGGCACCCTCCTCCGATGCCGCCGCGCCATCCGCGGCGCAGGGCTCGTGGCGCGCCTCGGGTTAGATCCCGGCGCTCGTCGCGCTCGCGCGCGGCCGCTGGCGCCGCGGCGCCTGCGCGGCTCGGAGAACCCCAACCCGCGTGCCTGCGTACTCGGCGACGTCGACCTGGTGCGCGCGCTGGGCTTGGGCGCGATCCGCAGCGTCGTGATGGCGGCGCGAACGGATCCCGCCTGCTACTCGCGCTCGGTCGACGCGATCCTCGAGCCGATCGACTCGGCGCAGGAACCGGAACGGATGCTGGACAGCCTGCTCGCGTTCGCCCGCCGGCAGCACGAGCGACCGGTGCTGTTCTACGACAACGACTGGGATCTGCTGCTCGTCAGTCGCCACCGAGCGCGGCTGCAAGATGCCTTTCGCTTCGTCGTCGCGCGCCCGGAGATGGTCGAGGCGCTCGTCGACAAGGCGCTGTTCCAGACGCTGGCGCGCGACCTCGAGCTTCCGGTGCCGGCTGCGCAGCGGATGGCGCTGACAGACGACGCGGACTCGTTGGGCAGCCTGCGCTACCCGATCGTCGCCAAGCCGCTCACCCGCCACGCCGCGACGTGGCCCGCGCTGTTGCTCGGCAAGGCGGTGCTGATCGAGGACGAGCAGGCGCTGCGCTCGTTGCAGCGCGTCGCGAGGGAGGCGCATCTCGAGATGCTCGTCCAGGAGCATGTGCCGGGGCCCGAGACGCGGATCGAGAGCTATCACGTCTACGTCGACGACACGGGCGCGATCGCGGGCGAGTTCACCGGGCGAAAGCTGAGGACCTATCCGGTCGTGCACGGGATCAGCACCGCCGTGGCGATCACCGACAGCCACGAGGTCCGGACGCTCGGACGCGAGCTCGTGCGCCGGCTCGACCTGCGCGGCGTGGCGAAGCTCGACTTCAAGCGCGGCACCGACGATCGCCTGTATCTGCTCGAGGTCAATCCGCGCTTCAACCTCTGGCACAGCCCCGGGGCGGTCGCGGGCGTCGACCTCCCCGCGCTCGTGTACGCGGACGTCACCGGCGGCGCGCGACCGTCGCCGCGACGCGCGCGCGCCGGCGTCCGCTGGTGCAACCTCGCCTACGACGCGCGGGCGGCGCGCCAGGCCGGCATCGGCCCGCTGCGCTGGCTTGCCTCGGCCGTGCGCTCGGAGGCGAAGTCCGGCTTCGCCTGGGAGGACCCGCTGCCGCTTCCCCGCGCGGTTCTGTGCCGCTTGCGCCATCAGCTGCGCTCGCGACACGAGGGTTGACCGGCGGTGCCGGCAAGGATCGAACATCCGCCTAGACGGCGACCGGCGGATCAGCGTGCTGGCCGGCGGCGACGACTGATGCGCCACCATGCGAGGGTGCCGTCTCCGAGATATCCCGACAGCCGAGCGCCGGCGGATGCCTGAACGCGTCCGTCGCGTCGCGAGCCTGCGGACGATCGCCTGTGCGATCGCGATCGCCGTCATGACGGCGGCTGGCGCAGAGGCTCGCGACACGACTCCCCCCAAGCCCCCCAGCCGCCTCACCGCGAGCGTCGCCGACGGGCGCGTCGTGCTGAAGTGGACGGCGGCCTCCGACAACGTTCGCCTGCACCGCTACCGGCTGTACAAGCGCGCCGCCGGCCGCCGGTGGCCGCGCAAGCCGTTCTCCTCCAGGCGTGCCTCCGTCCAGCGGCGGGCGTCGGTGTCGGTTCGCCCCGGCGTGCGCTACTTCTTTCGCGTGAAGGCCGTCGACCGCGCCGGCAACGTCAGCCG
>JAHWJM010000262.1 GCA_019348435.1 Actinomycetota bacterium | reverse complement strand
TTATGGGCGTTGGGGCGGCGGTCTTGGGTGCATCGGGATACAGCGGCGGTGAGCTGCTGAGGTACCTCGCCGGCCATCCGGCGATCGACGTCAGCGCGGTCGCGGCGGGCGCCAAGGCGGGGCGAGCCGCCTCCGGGGTCCTTCCGCACCTCGCCGGCGCCGGTCTCGGGCGCCTCGGCTCGGTGGCGGAGGTTGTCGACGCACCGGCCGACATCCTGTTCTCGTGCCTTCCGCCTGGGCATCTGCCCGAGGTTGCGCCCGATCGTCTGGTGATCGATCTCTCCGACGACGCGCTCGCCGGCCTCGGCATCCGCCCGCTCGCCCGGGTGCTCGACGAGCTGCCGGCCGGCGCGGGCGTCGACGTCGAGGAGGACCTCCTCGCTCCCCTGCGCGGCGGCGAGGTGGCGGTGTGGGCGACGCCCGGCCTCCTCGTCCCGGGGGTGGCGCTCGCCGCCACCACGCGCGACACCCCCCGCTCGAGCGCGAGCTGGTAGACCCGCTGCGTCATGTCGACGTTGCGGCGCTCACCCTCGTAGAGTGCCTGCGTGTCGGCGCCCCCGGCGCCGAGGAGCCGGCCGTCTCCACACGCTGGCTCGTCTGGCGCGCCCGCGAGCCGGCCGGCGACGTGCTGCGGGTGCTGGACCTCGGCGCGCCGGCCGAGACACCCGCTGACATCCGGCGCGCGCGGGCGCCCGACCGGATCGGACGCCCGTCGATCGACGGCGACCGCGTCGTCTACCACCTCGCGCGGCGCGCGGGCAACAGCGCGATCGAGGAGATCTACCTGCCGACGCGCCGGTGGACGCGGCTACGCACGGCCCGCGAGGGCGCGCAGCTGCTCAATCCGTCGGAGCAGGGGGGCGCGCTGCTGTACATCCGTTCGACGGCCGAGCGCCAGCAGGTCCTCCTCGGCCCGCGCCGCGCCCGCCGTGGCACGCGTGACCGCAGCCTGTTCTCGATGTATCCCGTGTCGCGCCGCGACGCTGTCCGCGAGCGCGGGCGCTCGCGTCACGGCGCGGGCTATCCGCGCGGCCGCGCGCCGAGGCTGCCCCCGCGCCCGCCGGCGGGCGTCACCGTCACGCTGTGGAGCACGGCGCTCGCCTCCGGCGGCGCGTACGTCAGCCGAATGCGCCGCACGGCGCGCGGCAGTACGTCGACGGCGATCCTGCGCCTCCGGCGCTGAAGTCGGCGCGCGCCCGTGCCCGCCGCTGCGCCGGGGATCGAGGACGTGCGCCACGCCGCCGCGCGCCTCGCGGGCATCGCGCACCGCACGCCGGTGGTGCGCTCGCGCACGCTCGACGAGCTGCTCGGCGGGCGGCTCGCGCTCAAGGCGGAGGGCTTGCAGCGCGTCGGCGCGTTCAAGTTCCGCGGCGCCTACAACGCGGTCGCCACGCTCACCGAGTCAGGACCGGTGACCGGCGTCTGCGCCGCCTCCTCCGGCAACCACGCCCAGGCGCTCGCGCTCTCGGCGCGCCTGTGCGCCACGCGCGCGACGATCCTCATGCCGCACGATGCGCCCGCCGCCAAGCGCGCGGCGACGAAGGGCTACGGCGCCGAGGTCATCGGCTTCGACCGCTACTCCGCCGATCGCCAGGCGCTGCAGGCGCAGCTCGCCGCCGAGCGCGGCCTGCAGATCGTCCATCCCTACGACGACGTGCGGGTGATCGCGGGCGCGGGGACGGCGGCGCTCGAGCTGCTCGAGGAGGCCGGCGAGCTCGACCTGCTCGTCGTGCCGGTCGGCGGCGGCGGGCTGATCAGCGGTTGCGCGATCGTGATCGCGGCGCTGTCGCCGGCGACGCGCGTCGTGGGCGTCGAGCCGCAGGCGAGCGACGACGTCGCGCGTTCGAAGGCATCCGGGCGCCGCGAACGGGTCGCCGTCGGGCCGACGATCGCCGACGGCCAGCAGCTCGCGACGCCGGGGGAGCTGACGTGGCCGATCATCGACGCCCTCGTCGACGAGGTGGTAACGGTTTCCGACGAGGAGATCGTCGCGGCGATGCGGCTGCTCTTCGAGCGTTGCAAGCTCGTCGCCGAGCCGAGCGGCGCGAGCGCTCTGGCGGCGCTGCTGGCCGGCCGGATCCCCGCCGTCGACCTGCGCGTCGGCGTGCTTCTGTCCGGGGCGAACATCGACGCCGAGCGCTTCGCGCAGCTTGTCAGCTGAACGGCACGCCAACCCCTCAGGGGCAGCCGACGTCCGGCGGCCGCTTGAGCAGAACCTGCGCCCAGTGCTCGTCGACCTCCTCGGCCCGCATGGCGGCGAGCACGTTGAGCAGCATCCCCTGGGCGAAGAAGTCGCGCACCTCCTCGGCGCTCGCGCCGCTCGCTCGCTCGACGAGCTCGACGAGCTGGGCGAAGCCGCGGCGGACCTCGTCGCGGATCGCGGGGTCGTCGCAGGCGGCGTGCGCGTTGAGCTGGTTGAGCAGGAGGTTGCGGTCGCCGAGCAGGCCGATGTACGCACGTCCCATCGCCGCCAGCACCGGCTCGCCGGCGGCACGGGCCGCATCGGCCGCGTCGGCGAACGTGCGCAGCACACGGGCGTTGCAGCGCTCGACGAGGGCCATGAACAGCTCGGCCTTCGTCGGGAAGAGCCGAAACAGGTAGGCCTGCGAGATCCCGGCGGCCTTGGCGATCTCGATCGTCGGCGTCCCGTGCAGACCGCGCGCGGCGAACACGCGCTCGGCGGCCTCGAGGATCTCCTCGCGGCGTTCCTCGGCGGTGGAGAGCGTGCGGGAGGCAGCGGCCATCCGGTGTGAGTATGCACTCACTCACAGCGGCTGTCAAGCCGGTTCTCGCAGCTATCTCGGCTTCCCGCGCTTGCGGACGATCAGCACGATGGCGACGATCATGATCGCGAGCGCGGCCGCCTGGACGGCCAGCGAAACGGCGTCCGAGCTGTTCTCGGTAGCGGATCTCAGAGCCTGAAAGATGATCGACGCGCCGAAGAAGACGGTCAGGCACCAGAGAGCGGTCTTGCGGTCCACGGACCGAGCACCCTACGCGAGATAGACTCTGGGGCGGACCGTGCTAGGCGGGGAATTAGCGGTGCCCTGTCGCTCGTAATCCGCTATAGCGAGGCTGAATCCCCTCTCGAGGGACTACGGCCTTCGGGGTCAGCCCGCCGGCGGTGGTGCTGATGGCCCGGGTCCCGCGCGGTGTCGGCCCGTGAATCAGGTCAGGTCCGGAAGGAAGCAGCCTTAAGCGGTAACCGTCATGCGCAGCGGGAGTGCCCGGCCGGAGCCATCGCAGGCGAAGGCGCCCGGAGACCGTGTCTCGGAGGAGGGTGCACGGTCCACTTCTTCTCGCCCGTGCGCCGCGCACTCAGCGGCGCACGGCGTGTCCGCGCAGCCCATTCCTAGCGGCTGGCAGGCCGCTCGTACCAACGCCAAGCCGCGTTGGCCTCGCGCAGCACGAACCCCGGCCGCGGAGGCGCGATCCGCCGGTCGCGGTCGCGGCGATCGAGGATGTAGTCGCGGGCGACCTGCGCCGTGGCGGGGACGAGATAGCTGCCCTCCCGCGGCAGGCGGTTCTGGGCGTCGAGGATCGCGCGCGGGTCGAGCTTGAGCCACAGCGCCAGCAGCGGGATGGGCCGCCGGTTGGGCACCGCGACCGGCTCGCGCAGCTCCTCGCCTGCGACGAGGTCGCCGAGCTGTGCCTGGATGTTCTCCTGCGTCGCCAGCGCGTTGCCGAGGCGGTCGATCCGCCTCGCCTGATCGGGGACGAACACGAGCAGCGCGACGAGCACGACGAGCCCGAAGCGCGCCCACCACGTCCGCTCGCGGCCGGGCAGCAGGTCAAGCCAGCCGAACGCTCCGGCGCCGGCGAAGATCGCCAGCAGCGTCCCGATCAGCAGCAGGTAGCGGGTGATGATCGGCAGCCCGGCCGCCGCCAGCACGCAGAAGGACGCGAGCCCGAGCAGGATCGCGGCCACGCCGAGGCGCACGCCCCGGTCGCGGTGCCAGGCGAGCGCGAGCAGCCCACCGCCCGCCGCCGCCAGCAGGACGGGCTCGCGCAGGATCTCGCCGAGACGGCGCGGAACCGTCTGCGGCACGTTCTCGATCCCGGTCACGCGGCCGAGCAGCGCCGCATTGTCTCGCGTGCCGGTCAGCGAGTGCAGCGCGTTGCCGGTCAGCAGCAGGTCGTGCAGCGCCCACAGCAGCGGCGCGCCGGCCGCGAGCGCGACGAGCGGCGCCGCGTCGCGCCAGGCCGCGCCACGCGCGCGGCCGCCACGCACGCGGGCAACGCGGACCCCCGGCCACAGCAGCCAGAGCACGTAGGCCGCGCTGAACAGCCACGCCTCCGGTCGCAGCAGCCCGGCGAGCGCAAGCAGGCCGAGCACCGGGATGCCGGCGCGCGGGCGGCGTGTCTCGACGAGCAGCGCGGCG
>JAHWJM010000261.1 GCA_019348435.1 Actinomycetota bacterium | reverse complement strand
TGCGCTGCAGGAGATGGCGCGGGCGGGCGCCCACTTCACGCGCGGATGGGGCAGGGAGGACTCGAACCTCCGTCTAACCGATTATGAGTCGGCTGCTCTGACCAACTGAGCTACTGCCCCACAGGCGGACCGTACCTCGCGCGCCTGTGCCGCGACGGCCTCGGCATAATGCCGCGCAGACGACGACTACGAGCTAGACCAGGGTGACATGGGCTTCTTTCTGCGCAGGATGGTCGGAGACAAGGCGGAATCGCTGACGCGCGAGCAGCTCGAGGAGGTGGCCGAGGGCGCGCTCGCGATGCAGGAGCAGCTCGGCCGCGACGTCCTCTCGCTGGTCGAGATGATCGGCATGCCCGCCGACCACGCCGAGAAGGATCAGCGCGTCGTGCGCGCCCGCGCGACGGTGAAGCGCCTGGGGGTCTGAGCTGATCGCTCGGCGCGCGTCGGCGGCCGGGTCGACGCGGCCGGGGCTCGCTGCTGCGGCGGCGCTGCTCGCGGCGCTGCTCGGCTGCGGGGGCGGCGGCTCGGGCGCGGCGGCCGAAGGCGGCACGACCGGCGCGGCAAAAGCCGCGTCCACGGCCAAGCCGGCCCTCTGCGGCGCCCCCCTCCGCGTCAAGGTCACCGGCCGTGTCCAAGCGCCCGGCGCGACCGAGCTGTCGGGCCTCGTCGTCTCCACGATGCGCCGCGGCGTCCTGTGGAGCCTCAACGATTCGGGCAACAGCCCGACGCTGTTCGCCTTCGCCAGCTCCGGCCGCGGCATGGCCGAAGTGACCGTCGAGGGTGCGCTGAACACCGATTGGGAGGACATGGCGGCCGGCCGCAGTGGCACGCTGCTCGTCGGCGACATCGGCGACAACCTCGCTCAGCGCCCGTCGGTCACCGTGCTCGAGGTGCCCGAGCCGCCCGCCGGCGCGACGGCCGTCGCGCCGGTCACGCGCTACGAGCTGCGCTACCCCGACGGACCGCGCGACGCTGAGGCGCTCATGTTCGACCGTACGAACGGCTCGCTGGTCATCGTCTCCAAGAGCTTCGGTCCGGTCGGCGGCATCTACGTCGCGCGGCGGCCGTCGTCGCGGAGGGTCACGACGATGCGCCGTGCGGGCACCGTCAAGCTCGACGAGGGCGAGGCGGTGACGGCGGGCGATGTCTCCGCCGACGGGCGTACGATCGTGCTGCGCACGTATGACCGCGCGTTCGCCTGGCGCCGGCGCGCGGGGGAGACGGTCGCCGCCGCGCTGCGCCGGCGCCCGTGTGTGGCCGATGCCGACCTGCTGCGCGAGGGGCAGGGCGAGACGCTTGCGCTGACGCGAGACGGGCGGGCGTTCTACACGATTCCCGAAGGGCCGACGCCGCCCGTGCGCCGCTACGAATCGAAGGCGGCGGCGCCCTGATTATGAATCCATGTTTGCCTGTCGTACGCGCGGGAATCCCTGTTGTGAACCCGCCGAGAGCTGGTTCGGTCCATATCCCCCGCCGCCCCTCCCTCTCGGCTTTCGCGCGCCCGGTGTGACCCCACCGGGCGCGCTTCGTTTAACCGCTCGTTCGAGCGCACTTCGCGGCGGCGCAAAGGAGATGAGGCGCAGGCCGTCGAAACAGGCTGTCGTCCATGAAGCGATCCGCGACGCCAACGACGACTCCCGAGTCGCTCTCCACGTACATCCAAGCACGCTTCGACGAGTTCTCGCGCTCGCAGAAGGACGTCGGGCAGTACATCGTCGACCACCTCGACGAGGTCGCCTTCCAGACCGCCGAGGAGCTCGCCCGCCGCGCGAGCACCTCCTCGAGCACGGTCGTGCGCTTCTCGCAGGCGCTCGGCTTCGAGGGATATCCCGAGCTGCAGCAGTCCGCCCGGGAGGAGTACCGCCGTCGCCATGCCAAGGCGCCGGTCAGCAACGGTCCCAGCCACGCCGCGCCACTCTTCTCACTCGATCAGAACGAGTTCGAAACGATGCTGGCCGCCGATCATCTCAATGTGGAGGACACCGCGCGCAAGGTCTCGCGCAGTGAGATCGAGGCGGCCGTCGAGGCGATCGCCACGACGCCGCGCCTGCTCGTCGCCGGCACCGACCAGATGGCGTTCTTCGCCTCCTATCTGCGCCACCTGCTCATGCTGCTCGACCTACGCGCGGAGATCGTCGCGAGCCCGTCGCAGGAGGCGCTCGGGCGCCTGAGCCGGATCGACGACGAGACGCTCGTCATCGGGCTTTCCGCCGGACGCCCGCACCCGCTCGTCGTGCGGGCGATGAAGCTCGCCCGCCACCGCAAGGCGCGCACGATGGCGATCACCGACGCGACGCTGTCCGAAGTGGCCAAGCTCGCCCAGATCCGGCTCTACTACTCCTCCAACAGCCCGGCGTACGTCCGTTCGCACACCGCGCTGCTCAGCATGGTCCAGGCTCTCGCCTACGGCGTCTACGCCCGCGATGCCGACGACTACGCCGATCGCATCAAGGCGTTCAAGCTCAAGTAGTGGCGCTGGAGGCCGAGCGCGCGGGTGCTCCGTCGCGCGCATTCGTGGCATGAAGCAGTGACACCTGGCGGGGGTCGCGGCGGTGAGGCAGGGGTTGCCCGAGCAGCTCCACGAACCCCCTCATCGCCGCTGTTTGGAGCGCCGGTCGCGTTGGGCGCACAACGTCGCCTCCGCCGGCCTCGCAAACGGCGGGCCGCGCCGCGGCTAGAATCGGCCGCGTGCGAGACGAAGCCACCTTCCGCGTCAAGGCCGGCCTGGCCGAGATGCTCAAGGGCGGCGTCATCATGGACGTCGTCGACGCCGAGCAGGCGCAGATCGCCGAGGCCGCCGGCGCCGCCGCGGTCATGGCGCTCGAGCGGGTGCCCGCCGACATCCGCCGTGATGGCGGGGTGGCGCGCATGTCCGACCCGGCGATGATCAGGTCGATCCAGACTGCGGTCACGATCCCGGTCATGGCGAAGGCGCGCATCGGCCACATCGCCGAGGCGCAGGTGCTCGAAGCGCTCGAGGTCGACTACATCGACGAGTCCGAGGTGCTGACGCCCGCCGACGAGCACAACCACATCGACAAGTGGGATTACTCGGTCCCGTTCGTCTGCGGCGCGACGAACCTCGGCGAGGCGCTGCGGCGCATCGGCGAGGGCGCCGCGATGATCCGCTCCAAGGGCGAGGCCGGCACCGGCGACATCGTCGAAGCCGTCCGCCACATGCGCGCGATCCGGGGCGAGATCCGCCGCCTCGGCACGCTCGACGAGACCGAGCTGCCGACCGCCGCCAAGGAGCTGGGCGCGCCGCTGGATCTCGTCCGCGCCGTTGCCCACGAGGGCGGCCTGCCGGTGGTGCTCTTCTGCGCCGGAGGCATCGCGACGCCCGCCGACGCCTCGCTGATGATGCAGCTCGGCGCCGAGGGACTGTTCGTCGGCTCGGGGATCTTCAAGTCCTCCGACCCCGAGCGCCGGGCGCGCGCGATCGTCGAGGCGTGCACGCACTTCGCGGACCCGTCGCGGGTCGCGCGGGCCTCCGAAGGGCTCGGCACGGCGATGGACTCGCTCGAGTCGCGCGGGCTCGGCGCCGACGAGCTGCTCGCCCAGCGCGGCTGGTAGTCCGATGGCGCTCGTCGGCGTGCTCGCCCTGCAGGGTGGCTTCGCTGCGCATGCGCGGATGTTGCGATCGCTGGGTGCCGACGTGCGCGAGGTGCGCGTGCCGGGCGACCTCGACGGCGTCGACGGGCTCGTGATCCCCGGCGGCGAGTCCACGACGATGACGCTCGGCATCGAGCGCGAGGGGCTGGCCGAGCCGCTGCGCGCGTTCGCTGGGCCCATCTTCGGCACGTGCGCGGGCCTGATCATGCTCGACCGCAGGCACCTCGCGATCATGGACATCGAGGCGCAGCGCAACGCGTTCGGGCGCCAGGTGCGCTCCTTCGAGGCGGACCTCGACCTCGCTGAGATCGACGGCCCGCCGTTGCGGGCGGTGTTCAACCGGGCGCAGATCGGGCTCTGCGCCGCTGGCGCCTCGGCCGTCCTGGCCTGGCGCCCGGAGCTGACCGCTTGGACGGTGCCGCTGGCCGTCGCCGCCTACCACCTGGTCAACTGGACGCTGGTCGCCGGAGCCGAGCGCTCTGCAGAGACGGCATTCGCGTATCTGCCCATGCATGGCGCCCTGCACGACCTCTCAGTGCGGCTTGACGACAACCTCGGTGACCCGCACCGCCTTACACGTCTCGCCGCGTTCGTTCATATGCCGAAAGTCGGAGTACACCAGCAGGAAACGGTCGTCGCCCGTCACCACCGCTCCAAGAGTCCCGCAGCTGATCTTGTCGCCGCTGTCCTCGCCGTAGCGCACCTCCCACCACCGGTCGGTCAGCAGTTCCTCCTCTGGCGGCCCCACAACATTCAATGCGGCGCCCCAGGTGCTCCCGCTATCCAGCGACGCGCGGACGTAGACGCCC
>JAHWJM010000260.1 GCA_019348435.1 Actinomycetota bacterium | reverse complement strand
TCCCGAGCTCGCGCATCACTGCGACCGCCTCGCGGCGCTGCGCGAGGATGCCGAGCTGCGGCAGGGCGCCGCTCGCGTGCGCGCGGCGCACAGCCTCGTCGAGGAGACGCGCGCCTCGCTGCAGTTCAACCCCAACGAGGAGCTCGCACTCGACGCGCTGGGCGCGCGGCTGGCGCGGACGCTGCGGCCATGATCGCCGGCAGCGTGACGTCTTGATGTTCGCTGCGAGCACCGACGCGCCGCGCTCCCGCGTGGGGCGCTAGTCGACCTCCGCGATCGCTCCCAGCCGCGGCTCGCAGCCGTGCAGCTCGAACGCGCGGAAGCGCGAGAAGCGGCTGTGCCGCGGGCCGTGGAAGTCGGCCGAGCCTGTCGTGAGCAGCCCGAGTCGCTCCGCGCGCTCGCAGAGCAGCTGCGTCTGGCGGCGGCCATGCGTGGCATAGAACGCCTCGACGCCGTCCAGCCCCGCGGCGCTGAAGCGCTGCAGGGCGGCGAGGACGTCGTCATCGCCGGCGAGATCCCAGAACGGGTGTGCCCACACCGCGACGCCGCCCGCGGCGTGGATCGCCTCGATCGCCTCGGGCACCGTCGGCGTCGTCCGGCGGCTGTACGCCGGGCCGCCTTTGCACAGGTAGGCCTCGAGGAACGCCGAGCACTCGTCGAGGCCGTCGGCCCGCAGGCGTGCGCGGTTGGCCTCGATCGCGGCGTTCGCGAGATGCGGGCGGCCGACCGGCAGGCCCGCCGCGCGCCGCGCCTCGATCTCGGTGGGGCTCGGCGGCAGGCCGAGCCGGGTGAGCCGGTCGGCCATGCGGTCGATGCGCGCAGCGCGGTCGGCGCGCCAGTGCGCCAGCGCCGTGGCCAGGCCCGCGTCGGTGTGGTCGAGGCCGTAGCCGAGCACGTGGAAGTCCTCACCGAGCTCGTCGACGGTCGAGATCTCGACCGCGGGCACGATCGCGACGCCGTGCTCGGCGCCGGCCGCCCGCGCCTCGTCGATGCCGTCGACGGTGTCGTGATCGGTCAGAGCCAGCAGCCGGACGCCCGCCGCGGCGGCCGCGGCGACCACCTCCGCCGGCTCGAGCGCCCCGTCGCTGCGCGTCGAGTGCGACTGCAGGTCAAAGCGCGGCGCTCCGTCGTCGTCGATCAGCACCGGACGATGATGTCCCAATCCGGCGCGCGCCGTCGCGCTGACCCGTCGCCGGTCGATTAGCGTCTGCGCGGTGGCACCGCGCGCACTCGTCGCACCCGACTCCTTCAAGGGCACCTTCGACGCCCCGACCGTCGCGCGCGCCCTCTCCGAGGGACTGCGCGGCGCGGGCTGGGAGACCGACGAGTGCCCCGTCGCCGACGGCGGCGAGGGGACGGTCGCGGCGCTGGTGGCGGCGCTCGGCGGCGAGCTCGTCGAAGTCGCCGTGCGCGATCCGCTCGGGCGCCGAGTCCGCTGCGCGTTCGGCCTCGTGTCCGGCGGCGCGACAGCGATCGTCGAGATGGCCCTGGCCTCCGGCCTCGCGCTCGTCGCGCCCGCGGAGCGCGACGCGTGGCGCGCCTCGACCGCCGGGACCGGCGAGCTGATCCTCGCGGCGGCCGGCTCCGGCGCGCGCGAGATCCTCGTGGGGGTCGGCGGCAGCGCGACGACGGACGGTGGTGCGGGCGCGATCGAGGCGATCCGCACCGGCGGCGGGGTCGGCGACGCGCGGCTGCGCGTGCTCTGCGACGTCGAGGCGGCCTTCGAGGATGCGCCGCGGATCTTCGGGCCGCAGAAGGGTGCCGATCGCGAGCTGGTCGAGCGCTTGGAGCAGCGGCTGGCCGCGTTCGCGGCAACGCTTCCGCGCGATCCGCGCGGTGTGCGGTTCGGCGGCTGCGCCGGCGGCCTGTCGGGCGGCCTGTGGGCGGCGTTCGGCGCGGAACTGTGCGCGGGCGCTCCCGCCGTGCTCGACGCGCTCGGCGTCGACGCGCGGATGCGCGCGGCGCAGCTCGTCGTCGCCGGCGAAGGGTGCCTCGACGAGCAGAGCTTCGGCGGCAAGATCGTCGGCGAGCTCGTGCGCCGCGCGGGCGCGGCGGGCGTCGCGATCCAAGCGGTCGCCGGGACGAGCCGGCTGTCGCAGGACGCTGCCGCGCAGGCCGGGCTGCAGCGCGTCTGGACCGCGTCGACGCTCGACGAGATCCGCGCCGCCGGGCGGCAGATCGGCCGCGCGTGCGCGCCGTCGTGACGTTCAGGCCACACCGCCGGCGGCGTGCCCCTGACCGGCCGCGTGGACGGACTACCATTCTCGAGCCCCGCCGACGTAGCTCAGCTGGTAGAGCACTTCACTCGTAATGAAGGGGTCAGCGGTTCGAATCCGCTCGTCGGCTCTATGTCCCAAGACATCCGAGAGATCCTGCTCGACCTGCCGCTCGTGCAGACCGAGGATCGCCCCGAGGGGATGATCGTCCTGAACGCCGGCGAGGTCCCCGAGGAGCGTCGCGCGGAGGCCGACGCGTTCGTCCAGGCCAACGGCGGCCTGATCGGGACGAAGCCGCTGTTCGAGGTCATCGGTGGCAAGACGCCGCCCGGCGGACCGACCGCCGCGACGTTCTACGCGCTGGCGCCGGCTGTGCTCGTCGCGCCCGAGGAGTAGATCCGCGGCGACTCCCGGTCGGCGGCGGCGACCGCAAGCCGCCGCTCAGCAGCGCGCGTACTGCGGCGGCGCCGCCCCGACCTTCTCGATGCAACGCGCGACGGCGCGGCCGTCGGCCGGACGCTTCTCCTTCAAGGTCAGCCCCACGCGCCACTCCTGGCCGAAGTCGAAGACGTAGGCGATCTGCTGCCCCTCGCGCAGGTCGAGCTCGTCGAGGCGCGCGCAGGCGCTCTTGCCCCGGGGCTCGGTCGAGGCGGCATGGAAGGGATGCATGTAGTGCCCGTCCTCGGCGCCCCAGAACGTGCCGCCGAGCCAGAACGAGTAGAGGTGGTCGTCGTCCCAGCCGAACGCCGACTGCAGCGCGTAGTGCAGGTCGACGAGCGTCAGGTCGTCGTGCACCGTGACGGTGCGGCGAACGCCTTGGAACCCCACGAGCTCGGCGCTGAACACGTAGGTCTGTTGCGGCATGTCGGTCCTCTCCTCAGGGTACGTGCGCGACCGTACGCGCCTGGCAAGACAGAACGCAAGTGAGAACCGCTTGAGGAACCCTGAGCGTCGGTCGCGTACCCTTGCTGGCCGCCCCCGTGCCCAAGCTCGTCGAGAACATCCCCAACACCGCGCCGGCTCCGCTGGGCCCGGCGCTGCTCGAGCGCCTGCGCGCGATCTGCGGCGCTGAGCACGTCCTCACCGAGTCGATCCAGCTGCGCACGTACGAGTCCGACGGGCTGCTGCAGTACCGCGTCAAGCCGGGCGCGGTCGTGCTGCCGGGCAGCGCCGCGGAGGTGCGCGACGTCGTGCGCGCCTGCGCGGACGAGGGCGTCGCGTGGGTCGCGCGCGGTGCGGGCTCGGGCCTGTCGGGCGGCGCGCTGCCGGTGCACGAGGCGGACCTGTTCATGGGGAACGCCGGCACCGCGACCTGATCCCTTGCCGGGTGGTGGGGTTAGCTCAGAGGAACTACGCGCTAAATAGTCATCTCGGGTGATACCGCCCAATTGCTACCAGGCCGATGTCCTAAGTGGCCCTGTAGCAACTGGAGAACAGAAAGGTAGTCACCATGGAGCGCAAGAAGAAGCCGAACGGCCTCTTGATCACCGGTCTCATCTCGGCGCTCGCGTCCCTCGCGATCGTTGCGGTGGCACCGAGCTTCGCCGGCAAGCCGGACAAGACGTCCACGACCAAGGAGTCGACTCAGAAGGACAACGACGGCGACGGCAAGATCGATTACCCGAACGATCCGGGCTGCTCGACGCCCGGCGACAGCACCGAGGACGACAGCTGCCCCGGCAGCGGCCCCAACTGCCCCGAGTGCGGCGACGGTGTCGACAACGACAGCGACACGAAGATCGACTACCCGATGGACGTCACCTGCAAGGCCGCCGGCGACAGCAGCGAGTCGTGCACGACCACCGAGGGTGTCGTCGCGATCACGACGCCGCAGACGATGGGCGACACCTCGCTCGCGACGAGCGACCTCGACCCGACCTGCTCGTCGAGCTCGGGCTCCGGGCCGGACCGCACGTACCGCCCGACAGCCTCAGCGGCGGGAACCAGCAGAAGGTGGCCATAGCGGCGGCGATCGTGAGGCGCCCGAACGCCCTCGTGCTGGAGGAGCCGACCCGCGGCGTCGACATCGGCGCCAAGTCGGAGATCTTCGGCCTCTGCGACCGGCTTGCGAGACAGGGCATGGCGCTCCTGTTCTCGTCATCCGAGATCGAAGAGACTCTGGGCGTCTGCGACCGGGTGCTCGTGTTCTACAAGGGGCTGATCATCCGCGAGTTCGCGCGCGGCGAAGCGACCAAGGCGGACGTCATGCACTGGGTCGCCGGCGGCGTCATCCCGGAAGTG
>JAHWJM010000025.1 GCA_019348435.1 Actinomycetota bacterium | reverse complement strand
TCATGCGAACAGATGTTCGCAGCGAATGGGGCGAGCCGCAAGCTCGGACCAGTCCGCGATCCCCCGTACCCGCACCTACGCTGCGACAATGCCCAGCGCAGCTCGAGCCACAGGTGCCGTCGACGTCGACGACGTCGGCTCGCATTTCGTCCTTACGGCCGCAGCGGGTCGCGCCGTCGCGACGGACCTGGAGCGCCTACCGCACGCCGCGCCGGCCGACAGCGGATGGGTCGCACCCGCCATCCCGCTCGTCGCCGCCGCACTGCGCAGCCTGCTCGGGAGACATCCGGCGGTGGAGGTCCGCCCCCGCGCCGAGCGGCTGCTGAGCTCGGTCGAGAAGCTCCCCGCGACCGCGACCTCCGTCGCACTGCTTTGCGAGCACCGGCCCGGGCGCCCTGGCGTCGTGATCGCGACGACCGGTGATCCGCTGGTGAACGCGGCGCTGTCGGACATCCCCGGCCGGCGCCACGACGCGACGCTCGGCCGCTGGTGGATCCCGGCGCGCGAGGAGCCGCTGCGGGCG
Organism: Actinomycetota bacterium; assembly: GCA_019348435.1. Taxonomy (GTDB): domain Bacteria; phylum Actinomycetota; class Thermoleophilia; order Solirubrobacterales; family Solirubrobacteraceae; genus CADCVQ01. Next base: position 12,858 of record JAHWJM010000025.1, on the reverse strand, counting down.
CTGCGCGACGTGATGGCACGCGTGCGCGGCATGACCGCCACCCAGGAGGTCCGCCGCCGCCTCGAGGGCTTCGAGCAGCCGGCGCTCGACGCCGCCGCAGTCGCCGGCCTGGAGCACCGCTGCAACGCGCAGATCATCGACGCCCCCGCCGGCGAGGCGCGCTTGCGCATATGCCGTCGATGCAACCCCGACGTCGAGCCCGCACTGCGCGCGCGCGACATCGCCGTGGCTCGTTCGTTTGACTCGTGGTGGCTGACGATCGACGGTGGTGGGCGTGTGCTCTCGCTGCTGGGCGAGCGCCCTGAGCTGCTCGCCGGCAGGGATCTGCGAGTCGACCTCGAGCGCGCAACGGCGACGGCGCGGGACGTCGACGCCATGGATGAGCTGTCCAGCGCGGCCGTCGGTCCCACCACCGTTGGCGGGGTGGCCGCGCTGCTGCGCCCGTTTCAGGGCGCCGCCGTGCAGTACGCCGTGCGCGCACGGCGGACGTTCCTCGCCGACGAGCCGGGCCTCGGGAAGACGCTGCAGGCGCTCGGGTCCCTCGAGGAAGCCGACGGATTTCCCGCGCTCATCGTGTGTCCCGCGTCGCTGCGCCTGAACTGGCTGCGTGAGACGGCGCAATGGCTGCCCGGCCGCTCCGTCGGAGTGCTCGACCCCGACGCCGCCGTCTTGGACGACGACGTGCACGTGGTCAGCTACGACGTGCTGCACCGGCTGTCCGATGCTCTGCAGCGCAGCCCGCCCCGTGCGCTGGTGCTCGACGAGGCGCACTTCTGCAAGAACCCTTCGGCGCGGCGCACGCGGGCCGCCCTGGCCATCGCGGAAGCGCTGGATGCGCAGTCGCTCGTGCTCCTGCTCACGGGCACGCCGGTCGTCAATCGGCCCGATGACCTCGTCTCCCAGCTGCGCATCCTCAACCGCCTCGAGGAGTTCGGGGGCCGCCGACGTCTCGCCCAGGCTCACCGGCACGCGCACGAGCTGCCGCTCCTTCATGCTCGGCTGCGGCGCACGTGCTTCGTGCGGCGCATGAAGTCCGACGTGCTCGACCAGCTGCCCGACAAGCAGCGCGTCGTCGTGCCGGTGAACGTCACCAATCGCGCCGAGTACCGGGCGGTGCAGTCGGATGTGGCGCGCTGGCTTCGCGAGCAGGCCGAAGCGGACGTGAGCTTTCTCGCCGAGCTCGAGACGCTGCCGGCCCACGAGCGCGAGACGGCCATCCGCGCCCGCGGCCGCGAGGCCGAGCAGCGCGCGCGACGCGCCGAGGCGCTGATCCGCATCGGCAAGCTCGCGCTGGTCGCGGCGCGCGGCAAGCTCGAGCCGGGGGTCGAGTGGATCGAGGCCTTCCTGGAGTCGGGCGAGAAGCTCGTCGTCTTCACCCGCCACCGCGAGATCGGCGACCGCCTGCTGGAGGCGTTTCCCGCCGCCGCCGTCGCTACCGGGCGCATCGCAGCGGACGCGCGCGCGCAGGAGATCGCACGGTTTCAGGAGGACGCCGATTGTCGCCTCATCGTGTGCTCGTTGGACGCGGCGGGCGTCGGCATCACGCTCACTGCCGCCTCCAATGTCGCCTTCCTGGAGATGGGCTGGACGCCCGCGACGCACGACCAGGCCGAAGACCGCGTGCACAGGATCGGCCAGCAGAACGCCGTGACCGCCTGGTACATCCTGGCAGCCGACACGATCGACGAGCGAATCGCGGCCGTGGTCGAGCGCAAGCGCCGGCTGGTGCGGGCGACCAGCGACGGGACGGTCGCCGCGGATGAGCGCGCCCTCGACGATCTGCTGGGCTGGGTGGTCGCGCAGGAGGGCGCCCCTGAGCCGGGGCACCCATGCCAAAGATAGGCATCGGTGGGCGGCATGTACTGCGAGGTCTGCGATGTGCGGCATAGCTGCGCGCGCCAACCTGGAGCGTAGGAGCTACCGCCGTTCTTGATCTTGCGGCTGTTCCCTGACCCCTCGCGCCCACGCGGGGTCGGCTGTAGCCTCGCTTCGTGCGCGGCGGAGCGTTCATCCTTGTCATCGTCTGCTCGTTGTTGCTGACGGCCATCGCTCGCGCGGATGGAGTCGAAATCACGCAGCGCCTCATCGACCGGGACGGTTGGCCCAGTCTCGTCGCCAACACCCCGCCGTACGGGGGCGGGACCGTGTCGTGGAAGGTCTGCGCCCCGAGCTGTGGCCCGGTGGTCGCTACCGGCGCGTTGTACGACGCCGGCCCGACGGCGGTCGGCACGACCTTCGAGGCGAGCGCAATGGTCGGTGGCGTGACGACGACCGACCGCAGCCCGGCGTGGGGCGGCCAGGTGACGAACACCGCGCCGCCCACGTTCGATGGCGAGCCGCGGGTAGGCCGGACGCTCACGCCACACGTCGGGACATGGACCGGCGGCTGGGGCGACGAGCGCAGCTTGCTCGGGATGCGCGCCTGCCCGACCGCGGCTGCAGAGGACTGCCGCGCGATGACCGCATCGAGCTGGCAGCCGGGCAATCCGGAGCACCTGACCGTCGATCCGGCGTAAGCGGGGTGGTACGTGGGAGCGACCGAGGCGCGGATCGGCTCCGGGAGCGTGTTCCCGGCCATCGGCTACGTGTTCACACCGGGACAGGTGTCCTTGCTCCGCGCGCCGACCCCGGGGCAGACGGTCGCGGCGGGTCCCCTCAGCGGCCCGATCGTCGGCGCGCGGAGCACGCAACCCGCTGGTCCGACGGCCCGCCTGCGCTTCACGCCCCGCGTGACCATCCGCAAGCGTGCCGTACGGCGAGGTGGGGCGCTCGTGCTCGCTGCGCGGTGCGCTGTTCCGGCCGCTGCGTCGCGCACGCGACCCTGCGCCACGGGCGCCGGTCGCTTACCCGTCGCATCGTCGTCGCCGGCGGACAGGCGGTGGTCAGGCTGTGGCCCGGGAACGTTCTCGCGCCGTGCCACGATCGTCCGCGTCAGCGTCCGCTTCGACAGGCACGCCGCGAGCTCCAGCGGCTCGGTCAAGCTGCGCTGACGCCGAGCGCCCGCGAGCCCTTCGAAGAACGCCTGCGACATAGAAAACCCCCGCGGGTGCGGGGGTTTTCCTTAGCAGACCGATAAGCCGGATTCTGTCGTGAGCAGCCATCCATCTGACGCGGCCGACCTGGACCTCGGCGGGCAACCTGCAAACGGTCCTGCTTGGCCTTGCATCGGGTGGGGTTTACCTGGCCGCCGTGTCGCCACGGCGCCGGTGCGCTCTTACCGCACCATTTCACCCTTGCCTGTGCGCGCCCGCGGCGCGCCATCGGCGGTGTGTTTTCTGTGGCACTTTCCCGCGGGTTTCCCCGGGTCGGGTTCCCGACCACCCTGCCCTGTGATGTCCGGACTTTCCTCGAAGGCGAGCCTCCGCGGCTGCTTGGTCTGCCCATCCAGCCTACCGCCGGCCCTCCGCTACCTCGATCGCTGCAGGCCGCGTGGCACCCCCTCGCGGCGCGCGCCCGGATAGGGTCCCGCGCATGGAAGACGTGACCGGCCGGCGCATCGCCGCGGCGCTCATCGATTTGGGCATCGTGCTCGTCATCGTCGGGCTCGTGGGGGGCATCTTCGGCAATGAGACCGTCGCCGACGCGCCGGCCTCCGCGCGCTTCGGAGCCCTCGACCGGATCCTGGCCATTTGCCTGGTATTCGGCTACTACTGGATCGCTGAAGCCGCCTGGGCGCAGACGGTCGGCAAGCGCGTCATGAAGATCCGTGTCGTCCGCATCGACGGCTCCAAGCCGACCGCGGGTGCAACCTTCGTACGAACGCTCTTGCGCGCCATCGATGGCCTGTTCTTCTACCTCGTCGGATTGATCACGATCTTCGCGACCGGCGAGCGCCGCGCCCGGCTCGGCGACCTGGCGGCCAAGACGAAGGTCGTCGCCGACGACGCTCCACCGCCTCCGCCGCCGTCCGAGCGCCGCGACCGGCCGGGGGACGACGACATCCTCGCGCAGGTCCTGCGGTAGGGCGCGGCAATGGCGCGGCCGCGGTGGCGGTGCCCGCCCCTAGCCCGGTCTCAGACGAACTCGGTCCGGCACGACCTGCAGCGTCCCCCGACCGCGGCCGGCCCGGCTCCGTAGCGGGGCTCCATCGCCCCAGCACAGACCGGGCACGCCGCGGTGCGGTGCGCGGTGAGGTCCTCCCAGGCGCCGGAGAGCACGTCCTCCAGCGTCCGGCCCTCCCGCGGGGACGCCTTGAGCTGCACGGGCCGCGGCATCCCATACGCGCGTGCGGGCGCGTGCACCGCCATCACTGCACGCTCCTGAACAGTCCGACCACCCGACCGAGCACGCGCACGTCGCGCGAGCGGATCGGCTCCATCGTCGCGTTCTCCGGCTGCAGGCGGACGTGGTCGGCCTCGCGGTAGAAGCGCTTGACGGTGGCCTCCTCTCCGACGAGCGCGACGACGATCTCGCCGTCCTCGGCCGTCTCCTGCGGGCGCACCACGACGTAGTCGTCGGGCAGAATCCCCGCGTCGATCATCGACTCGCCGCGCACGCGCAGGACGTATTCGCCGACCTCACCGCCGGCCAGCGCGGGGACCGGCACGTACTCCTCGATGTTCTCCTCGGCGAGCACCGGCGAGCCGGCCGCGACGTGGCCGACGAGCGGCAGCCCATCGGGGCGCACGACGGACTTGACCTGCTCGAGCGCGCGGTCGAGCAGCTCGATCGCGCGCGGCTTGGAGGGATCGCGGCGCAGGAGGCCGAGCTTCTCGAGGTTTGCGAGGTGCGCATGCACCGTCGAGGAGGAGGCGAGGCCGACGGCCTTGCCGATGTCGCGCACCGTCGGCGGGTAGCCGTACTTCGCGGTGTGGCGCTTGATGAAGTCGAAGATCTCCTGCTGGCGCTTAGTCAGATCGAGATCCATGGCGCAGGCTCCTTGACCGGGGGTGACGTGTCGGCTGGTGCGAACATCTGTTCGCACAAGCTAAACGGGCGAGCGGACGGAAGTCAAGCCGTGCCTATACTGAGCCTCGCCCTGCGCCGGTGGCGGAATTGGTAGACGCGCAAGGTTGAGGGCCTTGTGGGGGGATTCCCCCGTGGAGGTTCGAGTCCTCTTCGGCGCATGAACGGAAGCCCCGCACTGCGGGGCTTCCGCCGTTTCGCGGCCATCTCCGCCTGGCGGCGCGCCGAGCCCGCCGAGCGTGCGGCATGCGTCAGCTATGCGGCTACGGGCGCGTGCGCGGCCACCTCGATCGTCGCGCGCATGAATGCCGGCAGGTCGTCCGGCTTGCGCGACGATATGAAGTGCCCGTCGACGACGACCTCGGCGTCCTGCCACTCGGCTCCGGCGTTGCGCAGATCGTCTTGGATCGCGGGATTGCCGGTCACCCGCCGGCCCGCGACGATGCCGGCGGAAGCCAGCACCCAGCCCGCGTGGCAGATGAACGCGATCGGCTTGCGCTGCTCGTCGAACTCGCGAACGAGCGAGCGCAGGCCGTCGTCGAGACGCAGCTTGTCGGGGCCGTAGCCACCTGCAATCACGAGGATGTCAAGGTCGTCAGCCGACAGATCGCCGGCGGCACGCTCGGTCGTGATCTCGTCGCCTCGCTTGCCGGGCAGCGTCGCATCGCCTTCAGCGCCGATGATCTGCACGGTGGCGCCCGCCTCCCGCAGCCGGTACAACGGATACAGCGCCTCGATCTCCTCATACAACGGACCGACGGCCACCGCCGCGCGCTTGCCCTCAAGCGCCAAGTCGTGTTCGTGATGGGTCATCTGGCTCCCTTCGTGGCTATCACCCTGTGGATTCCCGCTCGACGCCGGCACCGAACGTCCCCCGGGCGGCGCCTGGGCCGGCCCGCCGGTGTGCGCACGGGCGTCCTGATGAACGGAAGCCGCCCGTCTGCGCGGCTTCCGCCGTTTTTACGGGGCGCTGTGACGCGGATCGGGAGGCAGTCGCGCGGCCACCCCGCAGGGGAGAGGAGGGGCGGCCGCGCGGTCTGCGCGTGCGGAGCGCCAGGGGCTCGGCGTCCGTTGCTGTCATTTCGCGCGCCGGCGGCGGGTGGATCACTCCCGTGCGCAGCGACGTCAACGGCCGGGTCACCACGGCGTGCTCAGCTCGCCTGCGCCAGCGACCCCTGCTGCGCCGCCCACTCCGCTGCGACCTCGCGGAGGATCTCGAGCATCCCCGCGGCCGCCGGCGAGACATAGCCTCCGGCCAGCGTCGCCGCCAGCACGTGACGCACCGGCGGGCGGCCCTCCAGGCAGCGGATGACGACATCGTCGCGCGCGGCCACGAGCGCGAGGTCCGGGATGAGGCAGACGCCGACGCCCGCGGCGACGAAGCCCTGGATCGCGTTGTAGTCGTCGGACTGAAAGGCGACGCGGGGCTCGAACCCGGCGGCGTGACAGGCGCGCTCGAGCACGACCCCGTCGGGGCACCGGCCGGTGGTGCCGAGGATCCACGACTCCTCCGCGAGATCGGCCAGCCGGACCCGCGCGTTCTTGGCGACGCGATGCCCCGCCGAAACGCAGAGGTACATCGGGTCGTCGAGCAGCCCGTGGCGCTCGATCGCGGGATCGGCGATCGGTGAGCAGCCGGCCTCCACCGTCAGCGCAATGTCGCACTCCCCCGCCTTGAGGCACTCGAGGCCCTCGTCGGGCTCACGCGGCGCGAGTGTCACCTCCACCCCAGGATGGCGCTCGCGAAAGCGCGCGATCGCCAGCGGCGCGATCGTCGCTCCCGCCGTCGGGAACGAGACCAGCCGCAGCCGCCCGCCGCGCATGCCGGCGATCGCCTCGAGCTCGGCCTCGGCATCGGCCAGGCGCGCGAGAATCACGTCGGCGTGGGCGACGAGCGCCCGGCCGGCGTCGGTCAGGTGCACGCCGCGTGCCCGGCGCTCCACGAGCACCGTGCCCGCCTCGCGCTCCAGGGCGGCGATCTGCTGCGAGACCGCCGACTGCGTATAGGCGAGCGCCTCGGCGGCGGCGGAGAACGAACCGCGCATCGAGACCTCGCGAAGGACCCTCAACCGCTTCACGTCGAGCATTAGCGCAGCTTATCTGCAACGCTTGCAAATGCATTTGTGCTCATGGCATCACGCTGCGAAGGTAGATCGCGTCAGCGCACCGTAACCCCGAAGGAGCCCACATGAGCACCCGAGCAAGCGCCGGCGCGATCGTCATACGGCGCTCCACCGACTGCGACGCCCGCGCCTTGGCCGACCTCGCGGTCCTCGACAGCCGCGAGCCGCTCACGGGCCCGGTGCTGATCGCGGAGGTCGACGGCGCCGTCCGCGCCGCGCTGGACCTGCACGACTGCAGCGTCGCCGCCGACCCGTTCGCCCCCACGGCCGAACTCGTCGAGCTGCTGCGCCTGCACGCGCGCGGCGCCCGCGCAGCCCGCACCCGTCTGCGCCGCGCCATCCCCCCGTGGCGCGCGCCCACGGCGGCGCGCTGCGCGTGATGAGATAGGCGCATCGCACCCGCGAGCTTCACCTGGAGAGACGGCGAGCGCACGATCCACTACGGACGCGATCGGCTCGCCGGCGCCCTCGCGTCCCTCGGCGACGGCTACACGCTGCTGACGACGCCGCGCGCCACGGCGATGGCGCCGCTCGTGGCCGAGCATGCGGCCGCCGTCCACGAGGTCCCGCGCGGGCGCGTCGACGAGCTCGCCGGCGATCTGCTGGACGTCGATCCCCGCGAGCTGATCGTCGCGCTCGGTGGCGGGCGGGTGATTGACACCGCCAAGGCGCTGGCAGCGGCGCGTGTGGTTGGCCAGCGGCCGCGTGTCGCGGCGATCCCGACGACGCTCAGCGCGGCCGAGATGACGGTCGTGCACCGCCGCGCCGCCGGGGCGGACACGTCGCTGCCCGGCGTGCGTCCCGCGATCGTCATCAACGACCCGGCGCTGAGCGCCTCGCAGCCGCTCGCCGAGCTCGCCGCGAGCGCCGCCAACGCGCTTGCCCACGCGGCCGAGGGACCGGCGACGGTGCACGCCAGCCCGGTGCCGGCGCTCGCCGGTCGTGAGGCCGCCCGGCTCATCGGTGTGGCCTACGAGGTCGCCGAGGACGACGGCGAGCCCGAGCGCGACACGCTCGCACTCGCCGCGCTGCTGTCGGGCTACACGATCGACAGCGCGGGATACGGGCTGCACCACGTCCTCTCACAGACGCTCGCGCGGCTGGCGGGGGTCGGCCACGGTCCGTCGAACGCGGTGATGCTGCCGCACACGCTCGTCGCGCTCGACGCCCGCGGTGCCGCGGGCGCCGCGCAGCTCGTCGCGCTCGCCAGCGACCTCGCACGCCGCGCGCAGGCGTCGAGGCTGCGCGACCTCGGCGTCGACGAGGCCACGCTCGAGACCTGCGCCGACGCCGCCTCCGAGCGCGCCGAGCTCGACCACGTCCCGCCGCGCCCCGGCCGCGACGAGCTGCGCGCGCTGTACGTCGCGGCGTACTGAAGGCGCCGCCCGAGAGGCCGGGCGGTATGCCTCCGCCCGCTGCACAAGGGAGGCGCTAGATCTTCAGCAGGACAAGCGTGTTGAGGACCCACACGATCGCGAAGGCGATCGTCCAGCGGTTGAGGTTGCGCTCGACGAGCGAACCACCGCCGAAGGGTCCCGCGCCCGTGCCGACGCCGAAGGCGCCCGACAGCCCCGCGTCCTTCCCGGAGTGCATGAGCACGAGGAAGATGAGGCTCACCGACAGCACGACCTGAAGGGCGGACAGGATGTTCTCCATGGCGTCAGGGTACCTCAGCGCCGGCGTCATCGAGCGCCTTGAGGATCACCACCGCCTCGGCGCGCAGCTGGCGGTCGAGCACGCGATGGTCCTCGACCGACAGCTTGCCGGTGCGCAGGTCCATCTCGGCGTCGCGGATCTCGCGGTACTTGGCCTCCTTGCGCGCCTCGAGCTCGGCGATCTCGTCCGCCGCCTGGCTGCTCGCGCGCTCGCGGTGCGTTCCGCGCAGCGGCGTGGTGACGATCGCGACGACGGCCACAAGTACGACGACGATGACGAGCAGGGCCACGATGTCCACAACATGATTGTGGGCGGTGCGGGCCGCGTACGCGCGACCGAGCGCTTCGGCTCGTCCGCTTCAGGCGGTGGCGCTCAGCACCGGGTCCGGCGCGGGCGGCGCGATCAGGTCGTGATCGAAGGCGAAGCGCATCGCGCCCGCGCGGTTGTGAACCCCGAGCTTGCGATAGATGTTGGTGAGGTGGAACTTCACGGTCTTCTCGGTGATCCACAGCTCGCGGCTGATCGCCTTCGTGCTCAGCCCCCGCGAGATCGCGTCGAGCATCGTCAGCTCGCGCTGCGTGAGGTCATACGGCGGAACGTCGGCCTTGACGGCGACGGACGGCACGGCGATCCCCTGAACGGTGGGCCCGGTCTGGTAGACGACCGCGTCGACGATCTGACGCAGCGCCGACGGCAGATCGCGCGGGTTGATGCGCTTGCCGATGTACGCGGTGGCCCCGGCATTCAGCGCCTCTGCGATATGCACCGGATCCTCGGATGCCGACAACATCACGAGCTTGATCTGCGGATGACGCTCCTTGATGAGCGCTAGGTAGCTCAACCCGTCCATGTGCGGCATGTGGTGCTCCAGCAGCACGACATCTGGAAGCTGGTCCTCGACCAGCGCCATGACCTCGTCACCGCGATGAGTCACGCCGACGACCTCGATCTCCTCCGCGTCCTGCAGGGCCTGTCTGATCCCCGACAGGATGAGCAGGTGGTCATCCGCGATGCAAACTCGAATCGACATCAGTTTCCGTTCTGTCTGAGGCCAACGTTCAGGCTGCTTCCCTCAAGCGAGCCGGTCGTATAGGACGATTCTTTACGCCGCAACGAGCAATGGCAATGGGCCGAATCGCCGCAAAGCGTTCAGGTTCATGAACGCCCCGCTTTCCGGAGCGGGCTTATAGCTGCAGCGGCCGAGCAGCACGCCGGCGGCTCATCCGAACGCGTCCTTGATCGTGAACACGGCCGGACCCAGCAGCACGATGAACATGGACGGGAAGATGAGGAACACGAGCGGGAAGAGGATCTTCACGGGCGCCTTCTGGGCGCGCTCCTCGGCGAGCTGGCGACGGCGCGTTCGCATCTCGACGGCAAGATTGCGCAGGATCGTGCCGATCGAGACCCCGAGCCGCTCGGCCTGCTGCAGCGATCGCACGAACGACCTCACCGACGGGGTCTCGCAGCGATCCAGCAGCTTGGAGAGCGCGTGTTCGCTCGATAGCCCCATGCTCTGCTCCTGCTGCATGAGGCGCAGCTCGATGCCCAGCGGGCCGTGCATCCTGGCCGACATCATCTGCAGCGCGCCGGCGAGACCGACGCCGGCCTCTACGCTGACGACGAGCAGGTCGATGAGCTCAGGCAGCTCTCGGTCGATCTCGGCCGAGCGGGCCGCCGCACGGCGCTGGAGGACGACGATCGGTAGCCGCCAGGCGAGCGCCGCCCCGAACGCCAGGGCGACGAAGGCCAACGGGCTCGGTGCGCTGACGACGATGAGCGTCAGGAACGCCATCAGGATCGTCGTTCCAATGATCCGGTAGCCGAGGTACGCCTCGGCGGTCGCGCTGTAGAAGCCCGCGCCGAGCAGGTCGCGACGCAATTGCACAAGATCGACGCGCGTGAGGCGGCCACCCATGGCCCGGCCGATCGCCTCGGCGACGCGGTTGCGGTTCACGCGGGAACGGGCGCCGGCCGCGACGACCTCGCGGGAGCCGAAACCGTACATGTCGATCGAGCGCATGCGCTTCGCCGCCTCGACTCGCCCGAAGGACAGCGAGCGAGCGCCGAGCGCAGCCGCGACGCCGAGCAGCAGCAATCCGATGAGCAGAGTGATGATCACGTGTCCTCCTCAGACCTCGAAGTCGACGATCTTCTTGATGACGAGCGACCCGAGGACCATCAGCGTGGCACCGATCAGGAGCATCATCCTGCCGAGGCCGGTCGTGAACAGTGGCTCGCTGTAGCTCGGGTTGACGATCGTGACCATGAGCAGCAGGAAGGCGGGCAGCCCGGTGACCACCCAGCGGGAAAGCCTTCCCTGAGCGGTGAGGGCGCGAACCATCCGGCGCAGCTCGCCGCGCCGGCGCACCGACTCGGTCACCCGGTCGAGCACCTCTGCCATGTTGCCTCCGGTCTCGCGCTGCAGCTGCGCGACGAGCGCGATCTGCTGCACGTCGAGGCTGTCCATGCGCCGCTGCACGACGCGCAGCGCGTCGTCGAGCGGCACGCCGAGCCGCTCGTCGGAGACGACGCGCTGAAGCTCCGCGCGGCTCGGCTCGGGTGCGTCCTCGACAACCATCGCCAGCGCACCGGTGAGGCCGTGTCCGGCACGGATCGCCGACGCGCTGCCCTGCAGGACGTCCGGCAGCTGATCGGCGAACAGGCGCCGCTGCCGGCCGAGCTTGAAGGCCACCCAGCTCTTGACCGCCAGCGGGATCGAGAACGCGAACACCGCCGCCGGCGGCCCGCCAAGCTTCAAGAGGACGTACATGACGAACAGGGTCCCGAGCGCCGTCGCCACGACGAGCCGGACCGGATCGGTCTCGATACGGGCGATCTCGCACTGCTCCTTGAATCCCGCCCACCAGCGCGTCCGCTCGAGGGAGCGCTCCGCCGCTCCGCGGGAGGCTTCGCCGGTGACGACGATCTCTGCACTGGTCGCAACCCCTCCCAGCGACGAGACGAAGCCGCGGACCCGCTCGCGTAGATCCGGACGGCGGTGACGGCGCACGAGCAGCAGCGCGATCCCGCTCGCGATCAGCAGCGCGCACAGCAGCGTCGTCACGATGATGCCGATGGTCGAGGTCCAGAAGCTCTCCTCCACCAAGACGAAAGACGCGCCACCTGGCACGCGGTACCTCATCGTGGCCACCCCCTCGACGCCGGGCACCTGCACCGCCACGGTCACCGCGCGCCCGGGACGCATCATCGATCGATAGCGCACGAGGTACTCGCTGGCGAGCTGGGTGCCGAGCTCGCGGAAGATCGCGCCGAGGTCGTGGATGGAGTCGGCTGCGAAGTAGCGGCCGCGGCCGGCCGCCGCCAGCTCGGTGAGCTGCGTGAAGTCGAACGCGCGCGAGCGCAGCCCGATGGTGAACACGCGAACGTTGGCCTTCCGCGCGCGCGCGCCGACCGCGCCCGCGGGCACGAGGCTGCCTGTGTCGGCGCCGTCGGAGAGAACGACGACCGATCCCGCCGTGATCCGTGCCTTCGCCAGCAGGCCGAGGGCCGTCTCGACGGCATCGAAGACATGCGTCTGCGCGCCGAGCTTCGGCGTCACGCTCAGCGCCTGGTCGATTGCGTGCTGATCGGTTGACGGGGCGAGCAACACCCTGGGTGTGCGGTTGAAGACGATCACGCCGAGCTGCTGGTTGCCGGTGCGCTCGGCGGCCAGAGCGCGCGCGGCGGCCATCGCGCGCCGGATGCCGGCCGCACGCATGCTCTTGCTCGCGTCGATGACGAGGACGGTGCCGAAGTCGGTCCGCCGCGGGCCGGCAGCGGACGTCAGGACCATGCTGCGCACGCGCTCGCCGTTCTCGCTGACCTTGACCTGCCCGGCAGACAGCGCAAGCCGCTCGGGCACCGTCAGGCGCAACGCGCGGTCGGGGAACTGCGGCGAGCCTGCCGGCACGACCAGCGCCCGCTCGTCGGCATGGGCGGGCGCCGCGGCGAGCAGCAGTCCGAGCAGGACGACGGCGAGCACGGCGCGTCTCATCGCTGAGCCGCCCGTCCGGCCATCGGGGTCATCGATCCGGGCGCGTGGCCGTTGGATGTCTGGAAGAGGTTCGCGGGCAGCTTGACGTTGCGCTTCTCGAACTTGTCGAGGAACGTCGGGCGCAGCCCGGTCGCACGCAGCGAGCCGACGATCTTGCGCTCCGCGCTCACCGAATCG
>JAHWJM010000259.1 GCA_019348435.1 Actinomycetota bacterium | reverse complement strand
CGATCGTCCGCCGCGCCGTCATGCGCGAGCTGCCGCTCGTGTCGCCCGAGAGCTTCCAGGCCGTCCCGGGACGTGGGGCCGAAGCGCGCGTGGCTGGGGCCCTCGTGCTCGTGGGCAGCCCCCGCTTTCTCGAAGAGCGGGGGATCCCCGGCGACACGTGCGCGGCCGTCTGCGCCGACATCGTGGCGCAGGGGGCGAGCCCCGTTCTGGTGGCACGGAACGGCGAGATCCTCGGCGCCATAGGCGTGGCGGACCAGCCGCGCGAAGCGGCGAAGGAGGCTTTGAAGCTGCTGCGCGCCAATGGCATCGAGCGGATCGTGATGCTCACCGGGGATCACCGGAGGGCCGCCGCGAGTGTCGCCGCCGCGCTGGAGCTGGATGACGTGCGCGCCGAACTGCTGCCGGCCGACAAGGCCGCCGCCGGTCGCGAAGCGACGGTCGGCGCGAACGAGATGATGGCCGCGGGATGCCATGCAATCCGATTATGGCGACTGCGGCGGGCTGTCGAGCGGAACCCGGAAACGGTCGCTCGTGAAGCGGCTTGCAAACCTCTGGTCGCCGAGGAATGCGCGGCCGTCCTGCTCGAAGACGAACGGCATCCCCAGCACGCCCTCCCAGAAGTCGATCGAGGTCTGACGGTCGGCGCCGACGAGCGTGATGTGGTGGACGCCCTGGGTCTGGAGCTTGCGCATGCTGCGTCGCCGGGCTCGCAGCCGGCGAGGCCGACGGTCAGACCGCCGAGCACTCCTCTGCGTCGGCAACCCGGAACGAGGAGCCGCAGCCGCAGGCGGCGACGACGTTGGGGTTGTTGACCTGGAAGCCCGCGCCCTGGAGGGACTCGACGTAGTCGATGACCGAGCCGCGCACGTAGGGCAGGCTGGGCTGGTCGACGTAGACCTTCAGGCCCGCGTACTCGAAGACCTCGTCGCCGTCACGCTGCTCGTCGAAGGCGAGGTTGTACTGAAAGCCCGAGCAGCCCCCGCCCTTGACGCCGACGCGCAATCCCGCCTCAGCGACACTGGCGCCCTGGCCGGCGAGGAACTCGTGGACCTTCTGTGCACCCTTGTCGGTGATCGTGATCATGTGCGCGTCTCCCGGCGTCGTTTCAAGCGCATCGGCAATACTTCACGAAGTGTAGCGGCCTCCGAGGCCGAGCTGGCAGCGTTCTGCGATCGCTACGCTTCGAGCATATGCCCAGCGCAGACGAGGTCAAGAGCCGGATCGAGGCCGGGATTCCCGGCGCCACGGCCGAGGTGCAGACACACGACGAGGTGCATTTCGACGTCGTCGTGCGAGCCGGCGCCTTCGAGGGCCTCTCGCGCGTGAAGCAGCACCGGCTCGTGATGGACATTTTCGACGGCGAGCTCGGCGGCGCGATCCATGCCCTTGCCCTCAAGACGGAGGTTCCCACATGAGCGACAACGAGATTCGCACCCTGATCGCCCAGGCGATCGAGGAGAACGAGACGATCCTCTTCATGAAGGGCTCGCCCGACGCGCCCGCGTGCGGCTTCTCGGCGCGCACCGTCGCGATGCTCCAGCAGCTCGCGACGCCCTTCGCCGCAGTCGACGTCCTGCCCGACCCGCGCATCCGCCAGGAGCTCTCGGCGCTGTCGAACTGGCCGACGATCCCTCAGCTCTTCCACAAGGGCGAGCTGATCGGCGGCTGCGACATCGTCACCGAGATGTACGAGAACGGCGAGCTCGGCGAGGCGCTTGGCGCCCCGGCGCAGTCCGGTCCTGCGCCCGCCCCCGCCGGCGCCGGTCCCGCACCGGCCGCGCCGATGGGCATCGAGAACCGCCTGGGCTAGGCGCCGGGATCGCACGGCTCGTCGCTGAGGCGCAGGCGCGGGTCATGCGGCAGCGGGCGCTCCTCCCCCGGGCGCGCACGTCGCAGAGCGTCACCTTGGCGAGCAGCCGTCCCAACTAGGATCGCCGTATGGCCACCGGAGGATCGACCTTCACCCCGGCGCTGACGTGGGACCAGCGGTCGCTGCGGCTGCTCGACCAGACGCGGCTGCCGGGCGAGGAGGCGTGGATCGAGCTCGAGGGCGCCGCCGACACCGCCGCCGCGATCGCGCGCCTGGTGGTGCGCGGCGCGCCGAACATCGGCATCGCCGCCGCATACGGCCTGGCGATGCAGATCGCGCGAACGCCGGCTGACGACGAGCTGCAGGCGGCGGCCCGGGTTCTGCGCGAGGCGCGACCGACGGCCGTCAACCTCGCCTGGGCCGTCGATCGCGTGCAGGACGCCGCGCTCGCCGCCGCGCCAGAGGAGCGCGCCGCCGCCGCGCGCGCCGAGGCGGAGGCGATCCACGCCGGCGAGGACGCCGCGAGCGCCACGATCGCGCTGCTCGGCGCCGACCTGCTCGCGGGCTCGCAGCGCATCCTCACGCACTGCAACACCGGCGCGCTGGCCTGCGGAGGGACGGGGTCGGCGCTTGCCGTCGCCGTCGAGCTCGCCCAGCGCGACGACATCACGGTGCTCGCCTGCGAGACGCGGCCGCTGCTGCAGGGCGCGCGGCTGACGATCTGGGAGCTGCGCCGCGCCGGAATCGCCCATGAGCTGCTCGTCGACGGCGCCGCCGCGGGCCTCATCCGCCGCGGGGACATCGACGCCGTGATCGTCGGCTGCGATCGGGTTGCCGCCAACGGCGACGTCGCCAACAAGGTGGGCACGTACGCACACGCGCTGGCCGCGCGGGCGGGCGGCATCCCGTTCATCGTCGCGGGCCCGACGTCGACGATCGACGCGTCGATCGCCAGCGGCGAGGAGATCGTCATCGAGGAGCGCGACATGGACGAGGTGCGTCACGCGGGCGGTGCGCTGCTGACGGGCGCGGACACGCCCTGCCGCAACCCGGCCTTCGACGTGACGCCCGCCGAGCTGGTCACGGCGCTCGTGACCGAGCGGGGGATCGCCGCGCCGGTGACGCGCGACAGCGTGCTGGCGCTCCTCGAGGCCGGCGCCGTGCCGGCCGAGCGGGCCTAGGACCTTGCGCGTCGCGCGGTCGACGACGACGCGCGAGGTCGTCGTCGAGGAGCTGGCCGATCCCTCCCCCGGTCCCGGCGAGGTCGTCTGCCGCGTGCTCGCCTGCGGCGTCTGCGGGTCGGACGTCAGCGACGGCTACGTCTCCCGCAAACTGCCCGCCGTGCTCGGCCACGAGGTCGTCGGGGAGGTGCTGGCGGTCGGGACCGCCGTGACCGCCGCCGCGGTCGGCGATCGCGTCGTCGTGCACCACCACGCGCCGTGCGGCGACTGCCGGCGCTGCCGGCGCGGCCACGAGACGCTCTGCGATCGGTATCGCGCGACGGCGCTCGATCCCGGCGGCTTCGCCGAGCAGGTCCGCGTCGAGGCGGCCCTCGTGCCCGAGCTGCTGGCGCTCGGCTCCGTCGACCCGCTCGCCGCGACCTTCGTCGAGCCGCTGGGCTGCGTGCTGCGCGCGCTGGACCGCGCACGCCTGCGCGCGGGCGACGAGCTGCTCGTCGTCGGCGCCGGCTCCAACGGCCTGCTGGCGATCGCGGCCGCCCGCGCACGCGGCGTCGCGCGCGTCTGGGTCCGCGAGCCACGCGAGGGCCGCCGCCGGCTCGCGGAGGCCTGGGGGGCGAAGGTTCACACCGACGAGCCCGTCGACGTCGCGTTCCTGACGACGGCCTCCGAAGCCGCCGTCACCGACGCCGCCGCGGCGCTGGATGCCGGCGGCGTGCTGTGCCTGTACGCCACGACGAAGGCGGGGGCGCCGCTCGGCGTCGACGGCGAGCAGCTGTTCCTGCGCGAGCTGACGGTCTGCTCGAGCTGGTCGGCGGGGCCGCGCGACATGCGCACGGCGTACGACCTCATCGCGAGCGGGACGATCGATCCGCTCGAGCTGGTCACCCACCGCCTCGGGCTCGACGAGACCGCGCGCGCGCTGGACCTGCAGCGTCGCGGCGAGGCGATCAAGGTCGTGGTCGTGCCGTGAGAGCGGCGCTGCTCTACGGCCCCGGCGACCTACGCATCGAGGACGTCCCCGAGCCCGAGGGCGAGGTGCTCGTGGCCGTCGAGGCGGCAACATCCTGCGCCACCGACGTGAAGTGCCTGCTCTACGGCCATCGCATCCTCGGCCCCTACCCGGCGCGCTTCGGCCACGAGACCGTCGGGCTGCGCGAGGATACGGGCGCCCGAGTCCTCGTCGGCGACTCGGTGGCCTGCAAGGCGTGCGCCCAGTGCACAGCCGGCCGCACGCAGCTCTGCGAGCGGATGACCTGGGTGCTCGGCGGGTTCGCCGAGCGGATCGCCGCACCGCGCCGGCCGAAGTTCGACGAGCTGTTCGCCGGCGCCATCGAGGAGCAGCTGTCCGAGCAGCGGACACTGAACGATCTCCTGACGCGCGTCGAGGCTTCGCTCGCCGAGCTGCGCCAGGAAATGGCCAAACAAGCCGAGGCGCCGTCCCCTGACGAGGACGAGGCGGTTCGCGCC
>JAHWJM010000258.1 GCA_019348435.1 Actinomycetota bacterium | reverse complement strand
CGAGCTGTCGCCGCACGCCCCCCGGATCATGACCGTGCAGATCGACACGGACAAGATCGGCCTGCTGATCGGCAAGGGCGGCGAGACGATTCGCGGCCTGGCCGAGGAGTTCGAATCCCAGATCGACGTCAACGACGACGGGCAGGTGCTCGTGTACTCCGCCAACGGCCAGATGGGCGAGGCGCTCGCCGAGCGCATCCGCTCGATGACCAAGGAGGTCGCGGTCGGCGACGAGTTCCCCGCCGCGAAGGTCGTCAAGACGACGACGTTCGGCGCGTTCATCGAGCTCGCGAAGGGCACGGACGGCCTGCTGCACATCTCCAACGTCAAGCCGGGCGAGCGCGTCGACACCGTCGAGGACGTGCTCAACAAGGGCGACGAGATTCACGTGCGCGTGGTCGAGGTCGACCGCGAGCGCGGCCGCATCGGCCTGCGCCTGGCGGCCGATCCGGACATCGTCGGCAAGACCGTCGAGGAGCTCGCGACCGTCGGCAACGGCGGCGGCGGCGGGCGTCCCCCGCGCGACCGCGGCCCGCGTCCGGAGCGTGGCGGCGACCGCGGCGGCGACCGCGGACGACGCGGCTCCGGCCGCCCGCGCCACGGCGATCCCGAGCGGGGCTGACCCCTGGCCGAACCACGGTTGACGGTCCTGGACTCGGGCGTCCGGGTCGTGACGGAGGCAATGCCCACCGTCCGATCCGTGACGCTCGGGTTCTGGATCGCCACCGGGTCGGTTGCCGAAACGGAGTCCGAAGCGGGTCTGTCGCACCTGGTCGAGCACATGCTCTTCCGGGGCACGGACCGCTACGGCTCGCTGGAGATCGACCAGATCTTCGACACGATGGGTGCGGAGCTGAATGCGGGCACCGGCAAGGAGAACACGTCGGTCTACGCCCGCGTGATCGACGACCACCTGCGCCAGGCGTTCGACGTCGTTGGCGACATGGTGTGGCACCCGCGCTTTGACGAGAGCGACCTGGCCAACGAGCGCGAGATCGTGCTCGAGGAGATCGCGATGTACGAGGACGACCCGCAGGACCGCGTCTTCGACGTGTTCGGCGAGGCGGTCTTCGGCGAGCACCCGCTCGGCCGCCCTGTGATCGGCCGTGCCGACGTCATCGCGAACACGAGCCCCGCCGGGCTGCACGCCTTCCACGCCAACCATTACGCGCCCGAGGACGTCGTCATCGCCGCCGCCGGTTCGCTGGAGCACGACGCGGTCGTCGAGCTCGCCCGCGGCCTCGACGTGCCGCAGCGCCCGCGTGTCGCGCAGCCGCCGCCCGTGCCCGAGCAGCTGCCGCCGCACCTGCGCTTCCTGCGCAAGGACACCGAGCAGTACCACGTCACGCTCGGCGCTCCCGCGGTCGCCCGCGACGACGAGCGGCGCTTCACGATGCGCGTGCTCGACGCACTCCTCGGCGGCACGTCGTCGTCACGTCTCTTCCAGGAGGTCCGCGAGCTGCGCGGGCTGGCCTACAACGTCTATTCGTTTCAGTCGCTGCACGCCGGCACGGGGATGATCGGCGTCTACCTCGGCACGCGCCCCGACAACCTCGCGCCCGCGCTGCAGGTGGTGGCCGACGAGCTCGAGCGCCTGCGCCAGGACGGCGTCAGCGCCGAGGAACTCGAGCGCGCCAAGGAGAACGTCAAGGGCCGCATCGTCCTCTCGCTCGAGTCGACCGCGGCGCGCATGAGCCGGCTCGGCGCGGCGGTGCTCAGCGAGCTGCCGCTGCTGACGATCGACGAGGTCGTCGAGCGCATCGAGTCGGTCACGCTGGACGAGGTCGACGCCCTGCTGCGGGAGCTGCTCGCGCCCGAACGCCTCAGCGCGGCCGCCATCGGCGCCGACGAGGAGATCTTCCGGGCTGCGATCGAGCCGGTCGCGCCGTCGCTGCCGGCAGGATTGGCGACGGGATGATCCGCGTCGCCGTCGCGGGCGCGGCGGGTCGCATGGGACAGGCGGTCGTGGCGGCCGTGGAGGGCGCCGACGACATGCAGCTGACCGGGCGCGCCGACCCGTCGCTGGGCACGACGCTCGCCGACGTCCTCGGCGACGCCGACGTCGTCGTCGACTTCACGCAGCCGGACAGCGCGCTGGCCAACGCGCTGGAGTGCGTGCAGGCCGGCGTGCACGTCGTGATCGGGACGACGGGCTTCGATGACGAGCCGCTGTCCGAGCTCGGCCCCGACGCTGCCGCCAACGTGTTCATCGCGCCGAACTTCGCGATCAGCGCGGTGCTCATGATGCGGTTCGCGGCCGAGGCCTCGCGGCACATGGCGAAGGCCGAGATCATCGAGCTGCACCACGACGCCAAGCTCGACGCGCCCTCGGGCACCGCCGCGCGCACCGCCCAGCTCATGGAGGGAGAGGTGCCGATCCACTCGGTGCGGCTGCCGGGGCTCGTCGCCCACCAGGAGGTGATCCTCGGCGATGTCGGCCAGGCGCTGACGATCCGCCAGGACTCCTTCGCGCGCGAGTCGTTCATGCCCGGCGTGCTGCTGGCGGTGCGGCGCGTCGGCGCGCTCGACGAGTCGCCGGTCGTGGGCCTCGAGCACCTGCTGTTCTGAGCCGCATGCGGCAGACCGGGAGCGCGCGTTGACGCGGGGGATCACGGTCGCGGTCACCGATCACGCCGTCGAGCGCTTCCGCCAACGCGTCGGCACGCGCGTCGGCGGCTTCGACATCCGGCCGGAGATCGCGGGCCGCGTCAGCGAGGCGTGGTCGGCAGGCCGGGTCAGCGAGACGCCGCCGCCGGGCGCCTCGGAGACTGCCGCTCGCGGCAGCGTCTACGTGCGCGACCTCGTCGACCGCGGCGTCGTCTTCGTCTGCCGCCATGACCGCCCCGTGCGCGAGCTGCTCGTCATCACGCTGTGGGAGGACGACCGCTACGGCCGCCCGCGCGTCGACCAGCGCTTCACGGACGCGCTCAAGCAGGACGACGCGGCGCTCGTCGATCCAGGGCGGCGCTGGCGCGAGCGGCGCGACCGGGGGTAGGACGCGGATTCGATCGCCGGTGGCGGAGACGCGCGCTCGCTGTCAGATAGTGCGCGGATGCAGCGCACAAGCTGACAACAGCCGCTCGCGGCGCAGCCACCGGCTAGCGTCCCCGACGTGAACATGGTCGTGCTCGCGATCCCGTTCGGGTTCGCCATCGGCCTCGTCGTCGGCACGGTTGGCGGTGGCGGTGCGATCCTGGCGCTGCCGCTGCTCGTCTACGTCCTCGGTGAGGAGGTCGGACCGGCCTCGACGGCGGCCCTCGTCGTCGTCGCCATGGCGGCCGGGGTGGGGGCGGGGGCGCTCGCGCTGCGCGGGCACGTGTGTTGGCGCGTCGCGCTGACGTTCACGGCTCCGGCGGCGGCGGGGTCGCTGCTCGGGGCGGTGGCGAACGCCGCCGTGAGCGCGAAACTGCTGATCCTGGCGTTCGTGCCGGTGATGCTCATCGCCTCCGCGGCAACGTGGCGCCGCGCGGCGCAGGGCGGCGGCGATGACGAGCGGGCGTGCCCGGACGCGCCGACGAACCGCGTGGTCCTCGCCGGCGCCGGCGTCGGCGTCCTGACGGGCTTCTTCGGCGTGGGCGGCGGGTTTCTCATCGTGCCGGTGCTGACGCTCTGGCTCGGGTTCGGCTTTCGGCGCGCGGTGGCGACGTCGCTTGTGATCATCACGCTGACGGGGGTCGCCGCACTGGCCAGCCACCTGGCGATCGGCGCCTCCGTCGAGCTTCCGGTGACGATCGCGCTGGCGCTGTCGACCGGCGTCGGCGCGCTCGTCGGGTCGCTGTTCGCAGACCGCGTGCCCCAGGCGATGCTCGGGCGCGCGTTCGCCGTCGTCGTCGGGACGCTGTTCCAGGTGCTCGTCGTGCGCCGCATGAGCGGCACCGACCCGGTGGCCATCTCGGTCGCCACCGTCGGGCTCGGGCTGTTCCTGCTCGCCTCCGAGCAGCAGCTCTTCGGCGACAGCCCCAAGCAGCTCGGCGACCCTGTCAGCGGCGGCTTCGAGCTCGCGGGCGTCATCGTGACGCCCACCCAGGTGGCCGGCCTCGTCATCGCCGTCACGCTGGGCTTCGGCCTGCAGGCCGCCCTGCGGCGGAGCGACTTCGGGCTCGGGATCCTCGCCTCGGCGCAGGACGCCGCCGCCGTGCGGCTGGTCGGCGTCCCGCTGTCGCGGGTGCAGCTGACGATCTGGGGAGCCGGGGCAGCCCTGGCGTGCCTGGCGTCGCTGCTCGTCGCGCCGACCGTCACCGACTTCGGACCCGGCTACGCCAGCGAGCTCTACGTCGTCGGCCTCGCCGCGGCTGTCATCGGGGGTCTGAACAGCCTGCCCGGGGCGGTCGTCGGCGGCGTCATCCTGGGCGTTGCGGAGTCGGCCGCGACCCGGTACCTCGGCGACCTGGGCCTGTCCGGCCTGCGCTACGTCGTGGTGCTCGTCCTGCTCCTGGCCGTCCTGCTCGGGCGCCAGCT
>JAHWJM010000257.1 GCA_019348435.1 Actinomycetota bacterium | reverse complement strand
CTTCCGATCTGACACGGCCCGTTGTCCAGCACCAGGATGATGTTCCGCCCCGTCGCCGCGTGCCGGGCATCGAGCGCCGCCAGGTAGCGGGCGAACCCGGCCGAGTCTTGCCGCACCCCCAGCACCTCGATCCGTCCTCGCCCCTGCGCCTCGACACTGCCGAAGATGGTCAGACGGCGATTGGTTCCCGCTGCCGGCAGTATCGGCTGCTGCTCGACCCGGTGATCGAGCAGCTCGGGGGGTTCGGGGCGCCGTTGCGCGCCGCCGCCGGTCCGCTGCTGGCCGTCGAGGTGGGCGCCGTCTGCGGCGTCCTCGCACAGCGCGTCCTCGGGCAGTACGAGTTCGCCGTCCTCGATCCGCAGGCGCCCGCCCGCCTCCTGTTCGTCGCGCCCAACCTCGCGCACGCCGCCGGGACCCTGGCGGCCGACCCCGAGGAGCTCAAGCGCTGGGTCGCGCTCCACGAGATGACGCACGCGCTGGAGTTCGGGGGAGTGCCGTGGCTGCTGGAGCACCTCGCCGGCCGCGTCCGCGGGCTGCTCGGCGCGCAGCGGGTGGGCGCTGCGCCACCCCCGCAGGGTCTCCCACCAGTTGGCGTAGTCGGGCTTGACCCCGTCGCGCTGCAGCAGCTCGGACAGCGCCTCCACGATCTGGCCGATGACGACCTGGCAGTCGCCGACGATCGGGACGTCGGCGGTGCGGTTCTTGCCGATCTCGGCCGGGTCGATGTCGACGTGGATGACGCGGGCGTGGGGGGCGAACGCAGCGAGGTTGCCGGTCACCCGGTCGTCGAAGCGGGCGCCGACCGCGGGCCCCGTGGCGCCGTCGAGCCACCGGGCACTGACCACTTCGGGACTGAAGTCGCGGGTGCGGGTCACGTCGGCGACGAGGTCCGGCGCGTGGCGACGCTGCTCGGCCTCGACTGCGTGCAGGTCCGCGGCTGATGGAGCGCGTCTGCTTCCTCCTGCAGGTCCGGGCCGATCGGCTCGACGAGTACAAGCGCCGCCATCGCGAGGTCTGGCCCGAGATGCTCGACGCGCTGCGCGCCGCCGGCTGGCGCAACTACTCGCTGTTCCTGCGCGACGACGGGCTGCTCGTCGGCTACGTCGAGACCGAGGACTTCGAGGCCGCGCAGCGCGCGATGGCCGCGACGGAGGTCAACGAGCGCTGGCAGGCCGAGATGGCCGAGTTCTTCGGCGAGCGCGCCGATGAGTCCTTCCAGCGCCTCGAGCAGGTGTTCCACCTTGCCTGACTACGCCGCCATCGACCTCGGCGCCGAGAGCGGGCGCGTCGTCGTCGGCCGGCTCGACGGCGAGCAGGTCGCGCTCGACGTCGTGCACCGCTTCCACAACCGCCCGGTGCGGCTGCCCGACGGGATGCACTGGAACCTCATGAGCCTCTTCAGCGAGGCGTTGACGGGGCTGGGATTCGCCGACGGCATCGACGGCATCGGGATCGACGCCTGGGGCGTGGACTACGCGCTGCTGGACGGCGCCAACCGCGTGCTCGGCCTGCCGTTTCACTACCGCGACCGGCGGACGGAGGGCATGATCGAGCGTGCGCATTCGAGAGTGCCGCGCGACGAGCTCTACGCGGTCGCCGGGATCCAGACCATCCCGATCAATACCGTCTTTCAGCTGCTCGCCGACGAGGGCTCGGCCGCGCTCGCGGCCGCCGAGCGCATCGCGCTCGTGCCGGACCTCTTCGCGCTGTGGCTGACGGGGGTGCTCGCCAACGACTCCACGGTCGCATCGACCACTGGCCTGCTCGACGCGCGCAGGGCCACCTGGGCGCGCGACATCATCGACCGCCTCGGCCTGCCGGCCCCCCCGTTCGGCGGCGACCCCGTCGAGCCCGGCGTCGTGCTCGCGCCCGTGCTCGAGCACCACGGCCTCGGCGATGTGCCGGTCCACACCGTCGCCGGACACGACACCGCCTCCGCGTTCGCCGCGGCGCCGATCCGCAGCCCGAACGCCGCCATCCTGTCGTCGGGCACCTGGTCGCTGCTCGGCCTCGAGCTCGACGCACCGGTGCTCACCGCGGAGGCGGCCGCCTGCAACCTCACCAACGAGCGCGGGGTCGAGGGAACGATCCGCCTGCTGCGCAACATCATGGGGCTGTGGCTGCTGCAGGAGTGCCGCCGCCACTGGGAGCCCTGCACCTACGACGAGCTCACGCGGCTGGCCGGGGAAGCGCGCTCCGACGTCGCGCTGTTCGATCCGGACGACGAGCGCTTCCTCGCGCCCGGCGACATGCCCGGGCGAATCGCGGCCGCCTGTCGTGCGGCCGGACAGGAGGCACCCGCCACGAAGGGCGAGTTCGCGCGCAGCATCCTCACCTCGCTCGCGTGCAGGTACCGCGTCGTGCTCGACCAGCTGCAGCGCGTCAGCGGCCGCGACATCGACATCGTGCACGTCATCGGCGGCGGCGCGCGCAACGGGCTGCTGTGCCAGCTGACGGCCGACGTCCTCGGCATCCCGGTCCTCGCCGGGCCCGTCGAGGCGACGGCCCTGGGCAACGTGCTCGTGCAGGCGCGCGCGACGGGCGAGCTCGGATCGTTCGCCGACCTGCGGGCGGTCGCGGCCGCCTCGGCACAGCCCGTCACCTATGAGCCCGGCGACGCCGCCGGCATCTTCGAACGCTTCGTCGAAAGGACCACGAGTGAATCCGTCGCCTGAACAGGCCCTCGCGCAGCTCGAGATCGAGACCCCGTCCTGGGGCTACGGCGACTCGGGCACCCGCTTTGCCACCTTCCAGCAGGCCGGGCGCCCGCGCGACGTCTTCGAGCGCCTCGAGGACGCCGCCGAGGTGCACCGCCTGACGGGCTGCGCGCCCGCCGTGGCGCTGCACTTCCCCTGGGACCGCGTCGACGACCTCGGTGCGCTGCGCGACCACGCCACCGCGCTCGGCCTGCGGATCGGGGCCGTCAACCCCAACCTCTTCCAGGACGCCGACTACAAGCTCGGGTCGATCACGCACACCGACGAGCGGGTCCGCTCCAAGGCCGTCGCGCACCTCCTCGAGTGCGTGCAGATCGCGAGCGAGCTCGGCTCGACGGCGCAGTCGCTGTGGTTCGCCGACGGCACGAACTACCCCGGCCAGGGCGACCTCATCGCGCGCCGGCACCGGATGATCGACGCCCTGGCCCAGGTCTACGCGGCCCTGCCCCGCGAGCAGGAGATGCTCGTGGAGTACAAGCTCTTCGAGCCCGCCTTCTACGCGACCGACCTCGCCGACTGGGGCTCGGCGCTGCTCGTCTGCCAGAAGCTCGGCGAGCGCGCGCGCGTGCTCGTCGATCTCGGCCACCACGCCCAGGGCGTGAACATCGAGCAGATCGTGGCGTTCCTCGACGACGAGGGCCGCCTCGGCGGCTTTCACTTCAACAACCGCAAGTACGCCGATGACGACCTGATCGTCGGGTCGGTCAACCCGTTCGAGCTGTTTCTGATCTTCGTCGAGCTCGCGCGGATGGCGGTCCTGCCGCGCCTGACGATCGACCAGGCGCACAACGTCGAGGCGAAGGTCGAGGCGATGGTGCTGAGCGTCGTGAACATCCAGGAGGCCTACGCCAAGGCGCTGCTCGTCGACCGCGACGCGCTCGCCGACGCGCAGTCCGCCAACGACGTGCTCGGCGCGCACGAGGTGCTGCTGGACGCCTATCGCAGCGACGTGCGGCCGCGGTGCGCGCGCGTGCGCGCCGGCGCCGGCGCCGCCGAGGACCCGGTCGCCGCGCTGCGGGCGTCCGGCTACGTCGAGAAGACCATCAGCGAACGAGGAGCCACGGCAGCGGTGGCCGGAGGATGGGGACAGTGAGCACGATCCATCGGATGACGGACACGGCGGAGGATCGCTGGCCCGACGCGGCCGAGGTCCCCGGCGACGCGCTGGGCCAGGTCGTCCTCGCCTCGCACCTGCTGGGCTCAAATCGCGCGGTCGCGAACTTCGGCGGCGGCAACACGTCGGCGAAGGGCCGGGCCGTGGACCATGTCGGCCGCGAGGTCGACGTCATGTGGGTCAAGGGCTCGGGCTCGGACCTCGCGACGATGGGCCCCGAGCACTTCACACCGCTGCGCATGGACGAGATGCTGCCGCTGCTCGAGCGCGACGAGATGAGCGACGAGGAGATGGTCGCCCACCTTGCCCGCTGCCAGGTCGACCCGGCCGCGCCGCGCTCGTCGATCGAGACGCTGCTGCACGCCTTCGTCCCTGCGCCGCACGTGCACCACACCCATCCGGACGGCATCAACGTGATCGCCGGCACGGTCGACGGCGAGCGCCTGATCGCGGAGTGCTTCGGCGACGAGGCCGCCTGGATCCCCTACATCCGCCCCGGCTTCACGCTGGCCAAGCAGGTCGGCATGGCGGTGCGCGAGAACCCGCAGCTCAAGCTCGTCGTGCTGGCAAAGCACGGCCTCGTCGTCTGGGGCGACAGCGCCGAGGAGGCCTACCGGCGCACGATCGAGGTCATCAACCAGGCGGTCGAGTTCACGAACAG
>JAHWJM010000256.1 GCA_019348435.1 Actinomycetota bacterium | reverse complement strand
GTGATCACATGGCGCCCCTGGCCGTGCAGCACGGCGGCCAGCTCGCGCGCCTCGGCGGTTCCGCCAAGGATGAGCACGGGCCTGCTCACCGCGCGCGGCGCAGGAGGTAGGTGTCGAACATCCAGCCCTTGCGCTCCCTGGCCTGGGCGCGGGCGCGGTCGATCTCGCCGGCGACCTCGTCCAGCGGCCCGTCGATCAGCAGCTCGTCGGGCGTGCCCAGGTAGGCGCCCCAGTAGATGTGCACCCCCGGCTCGGCGATCTCGGTGAACGCGGTGCCGGCGTCGAGCATCACCACCACGTCCTGTGCCCCGGTGGGCAGGCCGTCGGCCAGCCGGCGGGCGGGGGTGATCTCGATCGCTCCCCCGATGCGGTTGAGCGTGATGGCGTGGCGGGCGGCGAGGACCTGGATGCTGCTGATGCCCGGGATCACGTCCTGGTCGAAGTCCACCTCGCCGCGGGCGCGGACTGGTTCGACGACGGCGACGAGCGTGGTCTCAGGATGCGCGGCGTACGCCGCCGCGTGTCGGGCGGCGACCTGACCGGCGCCGACGATCCCGACGCGCACGGGCACGGCCACTACAGCAGCACGGCGCGGCCGCTCCTGCGCGTCACCCCGCGCAGGTCCAGCGCCAGCGGCACCTGCGCGACGACCGCGTCGTGATCGACGCCCGGGTGGGCGGTGACGATCAGCGCGAGGTCGGCGTCGGCGACCACCTCGTCCAGCGGCCGGCTGCGCAGGCCGAGCTCCGGCAGGTCGTCGACGAACGGATCGTGGTAGCGCAGGTCGGCCCCCAGCGCACTCAGCAGCGTCACGATCTTCAGCCCCGGCGACTCGCGCACGTCACCGACACCGGCCTTGTAGGACACGCCGAGCACCGCGATCTTCGAGCCGCGCACGGGCTTGCTGGCCGCGTTGAGCAGGCGCTCGACCTTCGACACGCAGTGGTAGGGCATCTGCTGGTTGACCTTGCCCGCGAGCTCGATGAACTCCGTCGCCATGTCGAACTCGCGCGCCCGCCAGGACAGGTAGAACGGGTCGACGGGCAGGCAGTGGCCGCCCATCCCGGGGCCGGGCTCGAAGCGCATGAAGCCGTAGGGCTTCGTCGCGGCCGCGTCGACGACCTCCCAGACGTCGATCCCCATCCGGTCGCAGAGCATCGCCAGCTCGTTGACGAGCGCGATGTTCACCGACCGGAAGATGTTCTCCAGCAGCTTGGTGAGCTCAGCGGCCTCCGGGGTGGAGACCCGCACGATCGTGTCGCAGATCTCCCCGTAGAGCGCGGCGGCGCGCTCGAGGCAGGACTCGGTCAGGCCGCCGACGACCTTCGGCGTCGTGCGCATCGTGTAGTCGGTGCGGCCGGGATCGACGCGTTCGGGCGAGAAGGCGAGGCTGAAGTCGATGCCGGCGACCAGCCCCGACTCGGCGAGGATCGGCGCCAGGCGGTCGCGCGTCGTGCCGGGGTAGGTCGTCGACTCCAGCACGACGAGCTGACCGGCCTGCAGCACCTCGGCGAGTGTGCGCGCCGCGCCGACGAGCGGGCCGAGGTCCGGCTCGCGGTTGGCGCTCAGCGGCGTCGGCACGCAGATGAGAATCGCGTCGCAGCGGGCCAGCTCGGCGAAGCGCGTCGTGGCGGTGATCCGCACCGCGGCGGCGGCGAGCACCTCGTCGGCGACGTCCTCGATGTAGGAGCGTCCGGCGCGCAGCGCGTCGACCTTGCGCCGGTCGATGTCGACCGCGACGACGTCACGCCCCTCCGCGGCGAAGGCGACGGCGAGCGGCAGGCCGACGTACCCCATGCCGATGACTCCGACGGCCATAGTGGCGGGAGTGTAGAAGTTCAGGCCGACTGCGCGGCGTCGAGGTCGGCCAGATCTGCGCGCACCATCTCGTCGATCATCGCCTCGAAGCTCGTCGCGGGCTCCCAGCCCAGCCGCTCGCGCGCCCGGCTGATGTCGCCGACCGGCGGCGTGCGCTCCGCGGGACGCACGAGCGCCTCGTCGACGCGCACGTAACGCTCCGGCTCGAGGTCGACGACCGCGAAGGCGGCCGCGACGAGCTCGCCCACCGTGCGCCCGACGCCGCTGGCCAGGACGTAGTCGCCCGGCTCGTCCTGCTCGAGCATGAGCCGGTATCCGTGCACGACGTCACGCGCATGCGACCAGTCGCGCACGGCGCCCATGTCTCCGAGCACGAGCTCGTCCTGCAGGCCGAGCTTGATCGCCGCCGCCGCGCGCGCGACCTTGCGCGGCAGGAAGCGCTCCGGGCGCCGGGGCGACTCGTGGTTGTAGGCGATCGCGCTCGAGGCGTGCAGGCCGTGCTTCTGGCGCAGCGTGTCGACGAAGCCGAACGCCGCCACCTTGGCCACGCCGTACGGCGAGCGCGGACGCATCGGCGTGTCCTCGTTCTGCGGCGACACGTTGGCGGCGCCGAAGACCTCGCCGGAGCTTGCGACGAGCACGCGCGTGCCTTCGACCTCGCGCGCGGCCTGCAGCAGCGTCGCGGTCGCGCCGGCGACGAGCGCGAGCGTCCCCGCCGGGTCCTTCCACGACGCCGGCACGAACGTCGGCGCGGCGAGGTGGTAGAGCTCGTCGGGCGCGGTCTCGAGCACCGCCGCGCGCAGCGACGGCGGATCGCCGAGATCGCCCCGCACGGTGTGGATGCCGGCAGGAGCCTGCGACCCGGCCCGTACGACCCCGACGACCTCGTAGCCCGCGCCCTGCAACTGCTCGCAGAGGTAGAAGCCGTCCTGCCCCGTGATCCCGGTGATGAGCGCGCGCGGCATCGCGGCAGGGTAACGGTCCGGTTGTCACGAACTCCGTGTGGGTAGCCAAGGGAGGCGCCCCGTGCAAGAACGCAACCTTTTCCTTCCGCGAGCGTTGTCACTCGTACCCTGAGCACGACCGCTTAGTGCCACACCCCCAGATGACCCCCTCCCGACCCCTCCAGAGCGGGGTGCCGAGCCCACCCAAGCCGATGGCACCCGCTCCGATCGCGCCTGACCACGTCAGCGTCCTCGGCATCCCGCTGGCGATGACCGACTACGAGGCGACGATGGACTGGATCGATGCGACGGTCGCCCACCGCCAGAAGGGCTACATCTGCGTAGCGGCCACCCACACCGTGATGGTCTGCGACGAGGATCCCGAGCTGCGCGAGGCTGTGCTGAACGCGTCGCTGACGTTGCCCGACGGCCAGCCGCTCGTCTGGGCGATGAACGCCCTCGGCGGCGATCTCGAGGATCGCGTGTACGGCCCTGAGCTGATGGCCCGCTACTGCGACCGCGCGGCGGCCAGCGGCACGCGCATGTACCTCTACGGCGGCCGCAACCAGGGCGCGCTCGTGCAGCTTGCGCTGAACCTGCGCCAGCGGTTCGCGGGGGTGAAGATCGTCGGCGGATACTCGCCGCCGTACCGCGACCTCTCCGAAGAGGAGGAGGACGCGATCGTCGCCGAGATGAACGCCTCGAATGCGGATGTCGTCTGGGTCGGCGTCGGCGCGCCGAAGCAGGAGAAGTGGATGGCGGCGATGCGTGAGCGGCTCGACGCTCCGGTGCTGGTCGGCGTCGGCGCGGCGTTTGACTTTCACGCCGGGCTCGTCCCGCAGGCGCCGGAGTGGATGCAGTCCGCCGGGCTGGAATGGTTGTTTCGGATGGCGCAGGAACCGCGCCGCCTGGCACCGCGGTACGTGCGCTACAACCCGCGCTTCATCACGGGCTTCGCGCGGCAGTACGTGCGACACCGCATGATGGGCGACACGCCCGAGCGATAGATTCACGGCCTCATGCCGTCGGTCGCTGTCATCGGGCTCGGCCGGATCGGTCTCCCGCTCGCCATCTCGTTCGCTGACCGCGGCCTCACCGTGCTCGGCGTCGACAAGGACGCCGACCGCCTTCAGGCGGTCCGCGACGCGCGGATGCCGTTCGAGGAGCCCGGCGCCCAGGAAGCCCTCGACCGCGCCGGCCTGACTGTCGACGATCTCGACGTTTTCGTCCCCCACCAGGCCAACATGCGAATCACCGATGCGATGGCCCGGGCCCTGAAGCTGCCCGAGCGGGTGGTGATCGCCCGCGACATCGCCTACCAAGGCAACACCTCCGCTGCCTCCGTTCCGCTCGCGGCCACCGCGCTGCTCGAGTCGCCGGGGCTGCTCGCCTCGGTGGGCG
Source organism: Actinomycetota bacterium (assembly GCA_019348435.1). Classification (GTDB taxonomy): domain Bacteria; phylum Actinomycetota; class Thermoleophilia; order Solirubrobacterales; family Solirubrobacteraceae; genus CADCVQ01. Next base: position 333 of record JAHWJM010000256.1, on the reverse strand, counting down.
TGGGCGAGTGGCCCGTCGCGCGCCAGGCCACGTTCTCGCTCTGGCGCTCGCCGGGTGACCTGCAGGCCTACGCCTACCGCCGCGACGAGCACCGCGCGGTGGTCGACCGCACCCGCGCGGAGGGCTGGTACTCCGAGGAGCTCTTCGCGCGCTTCCGGCCCTACGGCGCCGAGGGGACCTGGGGCGGGGTGGACCCGCTCGCCGCCGCCGGCCGCTGCCGCGCGCCCCGCGAAGCCCTCGAGCAGCTCGCCGCCGCCGGCGACGAGCAGGGGGGCTGGCTGGGCTCCGGGGTGCGGGAGGGCGTCGATCGCGACGTCGCGGCGCTTGACGTGA
>JAHWJM010000255.1 GCA_019348435.1 Actinomycetota bacterium | reverse complement strand
ACTCGGTGGAACTGGAGCGCGGTATCGGCCGCGCCCGAATCACGCTGCTCCGCCGGCCCTAGACTTTCCGGACTCGCGGCCGTTGCGCGACGCGCTGCGGATCTCCTCGAACTCGCTCGCCAGCCGCCGGCCGATTGCCGCAGCCGCCGCCTTGCCGGCCGCCTTCACGGTCTTGCCTGAGCTCTCGAGGCCCTGCGCACGGCTCGACCGGCGCTCGGTAATCGCGGCGAGCGCGGCGGTCGCGCCGACGGCCAGCAGGTCGATCACCAGCGGGCTCTGAAGAAGCTTGACCAGCGCATCGACCGGATCCGTCTGCCGCGAGCGCGATCGGCTGCAACGCGACCCAGATCACGCCGAGGGCGGTCTGCTTGTAGCGCAGCTTCAGGTCGCGCCAGACGAGGAAGTACAAGAGCTCCCTGTATGCCCATATCTCGCGGATCGGGAAGAAGCCCCAGCCGCGCGGCGGCTCGATGACGGTCAGCGCAGGGACGTCGTCCGCGCCTTCAGACGAAGCCTCGAGCCCCAGTCGCAGCTCCGCGGCCCGGGCTCTCTTTGCCGTCTTGGCGCTGTTCAGTTCGGAAGGCCCTTTGAGCACGACTCGGCGCTGCCACGAGCCGTCCATGCCATCCCGCGCGGGATATCCGGCTCGACCATCGGCGCACGAGTCTGGCGAACCCGCCTCACGTTGTCCACTAGACGATCGGGGGAGCGAGCGCCCTCGCGGGCGCTGCGATACTCCCGCCGATGCGTGCAGCGATCGCCGAACGCACACGGAAGTATCGGTCGCGCTACGAGCAGTTCGGACTGCTGTACAGCGCGCTCGCCCCGATGCGGTACCTGGCGACCGTCGCTGCGCGGCGCTTGGACGAGACATCGGACAGCATCGAGGCTCAGCTGCTGAAGATCGAGGGCGCCCAGGGCGTCCTCGGCCCCGCACACCGCGCGTACTCGGGCCATTCGGCCGGCGAGAACCGCGCCATCTGGAGCGCTTGGGACTGGTCTCAGAGAGGCGACGAATGGAACGACACCGACGAGCCCGAGCAATGGAAGGCAACCCTCGTCGACGAGGTCTTGCTGTCGAACATCGGCGACGCGCGCGCGATCCTCGAGATCGGCCCGGGAGGCGGGAGGTGGAGCGAGGTTCTCCAACCGCTGGCCGAACGCCTGGTGCTCGTGGACGTCACGCAGCGCGCGCTCGAGCTCTGCAAGGAGCGGCTCGGGGACGGCGCGAACGTCGATTACGTCCTGAGCGAGGGTGGGGCCATTCCCGCGGTGGAGGACGCCTCGATCGACTTCGTCTGGTCGTTCGACGTGTTCGTCCATATCGCCCCGCTGGACGTGGACTCGTACATCGCCGAGGTCGCGCGCGTGCTGCGCCCCGGGGGCACCGCGGTGATCCACCACTCCGGCCGATTGCAGCGCTTCCCGGGCTGGCGGAGCCCGATGACGGCGCTCCTGTTCGCGCAGCTCGCGCGCGAGCGCGGCCTGGAGGTCGCGCGCCAGTTCGACTCGTGGAGCAACGGGCGCTTCGGCGTCCGCACGAACGACGACGTGATCACCGTGCTGCGGGCGCCCGAGGGCTGAGCGGCGCGTTGAAGGACGCGCCGCGCAGCGCCGCAAAGGTCAGGCCCGGGCTGCGTCGAGGCCTGCTCGCGCCTTCGTCACGTGCACCGTCGGCCTCGCGCGTCGCCGTGGCGCCGCTGTGGGCGGGGGCCTACCGCGCGTACTCCGACTCGGTCCCGGATCATCGCGGCAAGCACAGGCTGCTGCGCCTCCTGCACGGGGCCGGCCTTCGCTCGCGCAGGCCGTTCGCCTGCAAGATGGCGAACGGAGCGTGGTTGGCGATCCGCCCGGAGGAGGGGCTGCTCGTCTCCGAGACCGTCGGCTGGACGTGCTTCACCAAACGCGCGTGGGACCCGCACGTCGAAGCGTGCATCCGCAACATCCTGCCCCCGGGGCGCTCCGCGATCGACGTCGGCGCGAACCTCGGGTATTTCACCGCCGTGATGGCGCAGTGCGTCGGACCGTCCGGCAGGGTCTGGTCCTTCGAGCCGGTGCCCGAGACGTACGAGCTCCTGACGCTCTGCAAGTCCCTCAACGACTACGCGCACGTGACGCCGCTCCGGGTTGCGCTCGGGGCGGCGGACGGCTCGATCGAGATCACCTATGACAGGAGGCATTCGGGGATCGCCACGATGCACCCCGACCACGTCGCAGGAGACGCGCAGCGAGTAGAGCTGCGGACGCTGGACGCGCTGATCGCCACCGGCGCGGTGCAACCGGCGCCCGACCTGATCAAGGTGGACGTCGAGGGGCACGAGCTCGACGTGCTGCGCGGCGCTCGCGAGACGATCGCGCAGGCGTCGCCGGTGATCGTGTTCGAGTTCAACGAGCGCACCGCGCGCGTGGCCGGCTGGACGCTGGCGGAGCTCGCCGAGCTTCTGAGCTCGCTGGGCGACTACTCGTTCTCGCTGATCGACGACCACGGCACGCACCCGTTCGATCCCTTGAGCTTCCGCCTCGAGCGCAACGAGGCCCTCGACCCTCACGTCGACATCCTGGCGCAGCCCGCGCGCCGACCGCGCTGACCTCGGCGCCACCGGCCGCAGCGGCGAGGACCTGGGACGCCCCGCGGGTCGTCATCCCAGCCACGGACGCTCACCGTCCTGCCAGAGCCGCTCGAGCACGCGCTTGTCGTTGAGCGTGTCCATGCACTGCCAGAAGCCTTCGTGGCGGTAGCCGACGAGCTGACCCTCCGACGCCAGCCGCTCGAGCGCGTCGACCTCGAGGCTGGTGCCGTCCCCCTCCAGGTACTCGAAGAGGGCAGGCTCGAAGACCATGAAGCCGCCGTTGATCCATTCCTCTCCGGTCGGCGCCTTCTCGCGGAAGCGCGTTATCTGGTCGCCGTCGAACACGAGCGCGCCGAAACGCGCCGGCGGGCGCACCGCCGTGATCGTCGCGATGCGTCCGCTCGCGCGATGAAAGCGAAGCAGCGCGTCGAGATCGACGTCGGCGAGGCCGTCACCGTAGGTGAGCATGAACGTCCCTTCGGAGAGCCACGGCTGGAGGCGCTTGATCCGGCCGCCCGTCTTCGTCAGCTCTCCTGTGTCCCTGAGCTGGACGAGCCAGTGCTCGGCCTCCGGCTCCTCGGCTTCGACCTTGCCTGACGCGAGGTCGACGATCATGCTGCCGCGCAGTTCGTGATAGGACCGAAAGTAGCTCTTGATCGCATCACCCTTGTAGCCGAGCGCGACGACGAACTCGTTCAACCCGAACTGCTCGTAGCGCTTCATGATGTGCCACAGCAGGGGCCGGCCGCCGATCTCGATCATCGGCTTCGGCCGCAGGTCCGTCTCCTCGGCGAACCGCGTTCCCATGCCCCCGGCCAAGATCACCGTCCGCATCCCGACGACCCTAGTCAATGTCCCTGAGGCTCGACGCTCACTCGCAGCGCCTGCCCCGACCGGCGATGCGTCTCGGGCTGCTGCGCTCCCGCGTCTGGCGTCGGCGTAGCGTCTAGCATCCGTCGCTTCATGGCGCCGCTTGTGGACCCGACGTTCTGGCGCGACCGCGCGGTGCTCGTGACGGGCCATACGGGTTTCAAGGGCGCCTGGCTGGCGCTGTGGCTGCAGGCGCTCGGCGCGCGCGTCGTCGGGCTGGCACGTGGCGTGCCGTCGTCGCCGTCGCTGTACGAGTTGGCGCGCGTCGGCGCGGGCCTCAGCGAAGAGTCCGCCGACATCCGCGACCTCGCCGCCGTACGAGAGGCGTTCGCGCGCCACGAGCCCGAGGTCGTGATCCATCTGGCCGCGCAGCCGCTCGTGCGCCGCTCGTTCCTGGACCCGCGCGCGACGTATGAGACGAACATCATGGGCACCGTCAACGTGCTCGAGGCCGTCCGCGCGACGCCGTCGGTGCGGGCCATCGTCAACGTCACCTCCGACAAGTGCTACGAGAATCCGTCGGGCGCGCGCCGACCCCGCGGCGTGAGCGACCCCGTTCTGCGACCGTTCGTCGAGACGGACCGACTGGGCGGTCACGATCCCTACTCGAGCTCCAAGGCCTGCGCCGAGCTCATCGTGGACGCGTACCTGCGTTCGTTCTTCGAGCCGCTGCCGGACGGACCGCGGCTGGGGTCGGGACGCGCCGGGAACGTCATCGGCGGCGGCGACTGGGGCGAGGATCGCCTGCTGCCCGACGTCGTCAGCGCGGCGCTGGGCGGCGGGGCGGTCGAGCTGCGCAGCCCCGGTGCGGTGCGGCCGTGGCAGCACGTCCTCAACCCGCTCTCGGGCTACCTCGTCCTGGCGCAGGCGCTCGCCGGCGACTCCGCGTTCGCCGACGGCTGGAACTTCGGCCCGCCCGTCGACGACGCGCTGACGGTGCGCGCGCTCGTCGAGCGTCTCTCCGCGCTGTGGGGGCGCGCGATCGACGTCGCGGTCCAGCCGGGGGAGCACCCGCCGGAGACGGCGACGCTGCGGCTCGACTCGACGCGTGCGCGGGTGC
>JAHWJM010000254.1 GCA_019348435.1 Actinomycetota bacterium | reverse complement strand
GCGGGCCAGCTCCATCGCGTCCGGGTTCCGCTTCTGGGGCATCAGGGAGGAGCCGGTGGAGAACCGGTCGGAGAGCCGCACGAATCCGAACTCGGCGGAGCCGAAGAGGATCAGGTCCTCCGCGAGTCTCGAGAGGTGCACACCGATGCTGGCGGCCACGAACAGAACCTCTGCGATCCAGTCCCGGTCGCCGACCGCGTCGATGCTGTTCTGGGAGATGTGGCGAAAACCGAGGGTCTCCTGGAGGAGCACGCGATCGACGGGAAATGGGCAGCCGGCGATCGCGCCGGATCCGAGCGGCAGCACCGAGACGCGGTCGCATGCGGACCGGAGGCGGTCCCGGTCGCGGCCGAGCGGCCAGGCGTGGGAGAGGAGCCAGTGCGCGGCGGAGATCGGCTGCGCCCTCTGCAGATGGGTGAAGGCCGGCATCACCGTATCCAGGTGCTGCTCCGCCTGATCGACGAGGGCGAGCTGCAGCGCACGGACGAGCCGGTCCAGCCGCTTCAGCGCGGCCTTGAAGAGGCGGGTCACGAGGCGCATGCGCGCGTTCTCGGAGCGCAGGTCGAGCAGGCCCTGCTTGGCGTCAAGCCCGAAGTCGACCGTGGCGGCCATCTCGTAGGCGCTCTTGGCCGCCAGCTCGTCCGGATCGGGCTCGTTGTCCGTCGCCTCGACGACGAGCTCGGCGTACGCCTCCCGCGCCTTGCGGGCGGTGCGCGCGTCGAGCGCCTCGTCCTTGTCGGCGAGAAACTCGATCGTCGCCGCCGGGTAGGGCATGTCGTCCTGGCGCTCGACGATGCGAAACGGGCGGGTGCCGCGCGTCAGGACGTTGAGGCGCCCGTCGTCCATGCGCTCGAGGACCTGTTCGATCTCGCAGGCGCAGCCGATCGGCTTCGTGCCGGACTCGGTCAGCCAGACGATGCCGAACTCGCCTTCGTTCTCGAGCAGCTCCTCGAACATGATCCGGTAGCGCTCCTCGAAGATGTGCAGCGGGACGAGCTCGTGGGGGAGTGCGACGAGGGCCAGCGGAAACAGCGGGAAGTTGCGCACCGTCCGGTCGGGCATCAGGCACGTATCACAGCACACGCTCTGCGGCGGACCGGTCGGTGCGCCGGCCCGCGCTCGGCGCCGACGGGTAGCCTGCCGCGCCGTGGCCGACCTCGCAGACGACGAGCCGCAGGGGCCGTACCTACAGCGCGACCAGCCGCCCGGGGTCCCGCCGCTGGCGCTCACCGGCGAGCGCACGCTGCCCGACGTTCCGGAGGAGAACTACTGGTTCGCCCGCCACCTCGTCGTCTACGAGTGGATCGCGGCGCAGGTCGGCGGGCGGCGCGTCGTCGACATGGCGTGCGGCGAGGGCTACGGGTCCGACGTCCTCGCGCGCGCGGGCGCGGCGCACGTCGTCGGCGTCGACGCCAACCCCGAGGCACACGAGCACGCCCGCCTGCGCTACGGCCGCGAGAACCTGCGCTTCGTGCGCACCATGGTCGAGACCTTCGACGAGCCGTGCGATGCGCTCGTCTTCCTGCAGACGATCGAGCACGTGCGCGATCCCGGCGCCGTGCTGGCGCGCTTTCGCGAGCTCGTCGCCGGCTCGCCGGACGGCGTCGTCTTCGTCTCGACGCCGAACGTGCTGACGCTCGCGCCGCCGGGGGCAGAGCGATCGGGAAACCCGTGGCACGTCTACGAGTACCGCCCCGAGGAGTTTCACGCGCTGTGCCGCGCGCACTTCGGCTCGGTGCAGCTGTACGGCCTCTTCCATGCCCGCAAGCTCGCCGTGCACGCGGCCGCCCTGCGGCTCGGCTGGGACGCCATTCACAAGCGCCTGGGCCTGACGCAGCGCTTCTATGACTGGTTCGTGCCGGCGATCGGGCCGCAGGACTTCGCGCTGCGGCCGGGCAGCGCGGCCGAGCTGCGCAGCGCACTCGACCTCGTCGCGGTCCTGCGCGCATGAGCGGCGCGAGTGGCCGCCGCGGGCCCGGCGAGCTGGCGATCGTCCTGCACTCCCATCAGCCCTACGTCGCGGGCTTCGGGACGTGGCCGTTCGGTGAGGAGTGGTTGTGGGAGTCGATCGCGACGTCGTACCTGCCGTTGCTCGAGCTGCTCGACCGCGGAGCGCCGCTGACGCTGTCGCTGACCCCCGTGCTCTGCGACCAGCTCGAGGAGCCCGGCGCGATCGAGCGCTGCCGCGAGTTTCTGCGTACGACCCGCGTCGTGACGCACCGCCGCGATATCGCGAGCGCGGCTGACGCGGGTGTCGTCGCCGCGCTCGAGCACTCCGCGGCGCGCTACGAATGGGCGCATGCACGGCTCAGCGAGATCGCGTCGCGGCCCGGCGGCCTGCTCGGCGCGCTCGGGCGCCACGTCGCGTGGACGTCGGCGGCGACGCACGCCATCCTGCCGCTGCTGGCGACCGACGCCGGCGTGCGATTGCAGCTGCGCGCCGGCATCGCGGCCCATCGCGCCCGCTTCGGCGACGACTGGGGCGGCGGCCTGTGGGCACCGGAGTGCGCCTATGCGCCGTGGCTGGACGAGCTGCTCGGCCAGGCCGGCGTGCGGAGCACCTGCGTCGACCTGACCGACGTGCTGGAGGCGACCCAGCACCTGCGCCCGCTGCGCACGCTTGCCGGCCCCCTGCTCGTCCCGATCGACCGCGTGACGATCGAGCTCGTGTGGGGCCGGGCCGGCTATCCCAGCGACCCGCGCTATCGCAACTACCACGCGTTCACCGAATACCGCCACCGCGCGTGGAGCAACGACGGCAGGCCCTACGACGCCGCGCGCGGCGCCGCCGCCGCCGCCGAGCATGCCGCCGACTTCGTCGCGCGCGTGCGCGAACGGGTGGCGGGCGGCGGCCTGTGCGTGCTGGCCACGGACACCGAGCTGTACGGGGACTGGTGGCACGAGGGGCCGCTCTGGCTCGAGGCTGTGCTCGGCGAGGCGGCGCAGCAGGGCCTGCCGGTCGCGCACCTCGACGAGGCGCTGACACGCCACGCGCCGGCGCCGGCGCCCCCCGATCTGCCCGTCACCTCGTGGGGAACGCCCCGCGACCTGACGACGTGGAGCGCGCCGACGGTGGCCGCCGTGGCGTGGAGGGCGCGCGACGCCGAGCTGCGCACGGTAGCCGCGGCGCGCGCCGGCGGCGGCGACGAGCGCGCGGTGCGGGAGCTGCTCGCATTGCAGTCCAGCGACTGGGCGTTTCTCGTGAGCACCGGCCTCGCCGAGCCGTACGGCCGCGAGCGCGCGGCGCACCATCGCACTGCGCTGGATGCGGCGCTCGCGGCGCCCGAAGCGCACGACCCGCACGTGCGCAACCTCGCCCCGTGGGGCTCGCTTGCGGTGCTTCGCGAACCCTGAGAACGGCGGGCGGCGCGCCGCCGGCGACCGTCTTTCGTCGATCCGAGCGGAGGGTCGGCACGCGCTCCGTCCGATCGACCCGTACTATCCACCGCTGCTTTGCATAACGAGCCGAGTCCCGGGCGCCCAGTGCGGCCGGGAACGGGGGAACCAATGGGCCGGAGCACGCTCCGGCCCGGGGGCGAATCGCCACCCCGCCGCATCAGCGGCGACGGGGGCGTAGCGCACGTCACAGCGCGAGCCCGACAGCTAACCCCGTAGGCGCCGCGACGACGAAAGAGGAGCGCCCGATGATTTCCAGCGACGACGTAGTGGCGACGGATGCCGCCGTGCCGGAGGACCCCGACGCGAAGCAGACGCTCGCCTACCGCCGCTCCCTGCGGGCATCGCGAACCCGCCGCGCCGCAGCTTCGCTGCGCCGGCGGCGCGTGTTCCGCAGCCGTGGTTCCGCGCTCGTGGCGGTGGCGGGCCTGCTGCTCGCCAGCGGCGGAGCGGTCGCGGCGCAGCAGGGTGGCCAGCGCACGAGCATGAGCAGCAACACGATCACGGCCGTGCAGCGGGCGCTGGACATCCCGGCGGACGGCGTCGTCGGTCCGGTCACGCGCGGCGCCGTGAAGCGCTTCCAGCGCAAGAACCGCCTGACCGTCGACGGCGTCATCGGGCCGCAGACGCTCAAGGCCCTCGGCATCAAGCGCAGGTCGGCGGCCAAGGGCTCCGGCGCAGCGCGCGCCGCGTCCGGCGGCAATGGCGTCCTGCGGCGAATCGCCGCCTGCGAGTCCGGCGGCGATCCGACCGCCGTGTCGGCCGGCGGCCGCTACCGCGGCAAATACCAGTTCTCGCGCGCGACGTGGCGCTCCATGGGCGGCAAGGGCGACCCGGCGCGGGCCTCGGAGTCCGAGCAGGACCGGCGCGCGGCCAAGCTGCTGGCCCAGGCCGGCACGAGCCCGTGGCCGAACTGCGGCTGAGCGTCGACGAGCGGCTCGCTGCCACGGCGCGGTCGTGACGCGCCGAGTGCGGATATCGCACCGGGCGCGCCACAACCCGCGCCGCGCGCTGGGCCGATATCCAGCCGCAGGCGCCTACTCCCAGCGCAGCGTCCGCGGCGCCTGGCGCATCCGCAGCACCCGCACCGGCACGCCCGCGGCGACAGCGTTGTCCGGTACGTCCTTCGTGACGATCGTCGAGGTCCCCAG
>JAHWJM010000253.1 GCA_019348435.1 Actinomycetota bacterium | reverse complement strand
GGTGGTGTTCATCTCCAAGGACATCAACGCGCGCATCAAGAGCGACGCGATGGGCCTGACCACCGAGGACTTCGAGGCCCAGAAGGTCGACTTCGACCGCCTGTACACCGGCTGGCGCGAGGTCACGGTCCCCGCGAAGCTCATCGACAAGCTCTTCGCCGACAAGCAACTCGGCCCCGAGCACCTCGGCGACCTGCCCGGCGGCCCCCTCGTCGGCAACGAGTACGTGCTGCTGCGCGACGTCGCCGACGAGTCACACACCGCCCTGGGCCGGTTCAAGGGCGACGTCGGCGCGGTCGTGCCCCTGCGCGGCCGCCGGGGGCAGGTGTTCGGCATCATGCCGCGCAACCTCCAGCAGCAGATGGCCCTGGACCTGCTGCTGGACGACTCCGTTAAGCTCGTCTCGCTCATCGGCTCGGCCGGCACCGGTAAGACGCTGCTGGCGCTGGCGGCGGGGATGACCAAGGTCCTGAACGACCAGGCGTACCACAAGCTGCTGTGCGCCCGGCCGATCATGCCCCTCGGCCGCGACATCGGGTACCTGCCCGGCGACAAGGACGAGAAGCTGACGGCGTGGATGCAGCCGATCTTCGACAACATGGCCTACCTGCTCTCCAACCGCCTGACCGGCTCGGGCGCCGGCGAGGCCGCCGAGGACGACGACCGCGACGCTGAGCAGACCCGGCCGCGTTGAGATGGCGCCGGCGAGCGTGCCGAGGAGAACGCCGTCGGCTGGGCCGCCGGCGCGGCTCAAGAGCAGAAGCCCCAGCTGGGCGAGCGACGTTCCGACGAACAGCGCGAGGCCGAGGCCGACCGGAGCGCGCCGCACTGCTGCGGCGGCGCCTGCGCGCGCCCAGACGAAGCGCTCGCTCGCGATGCCCCCCATCGCGAGCGCGAGGCCGGTGAACGACAGCCACATCGCAAGCATCTGGGGCCAGGACAGCGGTGTGGCTTCGCCGCGCACCTCCGGCAGCGCGCCACCGGATCCGACGGCGAAGGCAAGCTCGCCCGCCGAGTCGTGGCTGTCGTCGGACAGCACGTACCAGTCGACGACGAAGACGCCGCGCAGCGATTGCGGAAACGGCTGGCGCAGCACGTTGCCGTCGGCCACCGGCTTCGCGAGCTCGACCGGCTCGCGCCCGGGCCGGCGCAGCTCGACGCGCTCGCTGCCGGCCACGAACGGCTCGCTGAAGTGGAAGAGCAGCGCGTCGGGAGCTGTAGCCAGCCGCGCCCCGCCTGCCGGCTCGGTCTTGACGAGGAAGGCGTGGCCATACGCCGTCGGCGCCGCCAGCGCGACGAGTGCCAGCGCGACGGCCGTCGTCGCGACGGCAGTTGCCAGCTTTGCTGCTGCCGCTCGTCGAACGGCAGCACATCGTAGATCGCCCCTGTCGCTCACGGCGCGGATGTCACGTTGACGGCCGCGGCACGCAGCTCCCCGGGCGATACAGACCCGATGACGTGCTCAGCGATCCGTCCGCTGCGACTGAGCATGAACATCTCCGGGGACCCTGGTGACGCCGTAGCGCGGCGCTACGGTCGCGTCCACGTCACGACGTTGGGGAAGTTGGTGCGGTACGCGCGGAAGCCGCCGGTCGTCGCCGCATCCGATGAGGAGCACACGTTTGGTCGCCGCCGGGCCCCGCCGCGGCCGCCATCGATGCCGAGCCGACGGGCGACGTACGCGAGCAGCAGGCCAAACCCGCACGGATTCGCCGTGGCGGCCCCGCCGGCCAGGAACGCGAAGGCCAGGCCCGCGCTCGCCGAAGTTCGGCCGTCATCGCGCGCGGCGGCCGAGGTCGTCCCGGGCTCCGACGACAGGCCGAGAGCTGGAACTAGTGGTCGTCCCCGCAAACACGCACCCTGCCAGCCAGCCGCTGATCACGGCCTCGCGGCGTCCTCGGTCGTCGATCTGCCACAGGCACACCTTCCTTGCTGCGTCCTTGCCAGACGGCGCCAGCGGCGGGCTGGGCACCGCACGTACTTACGCGAACGACCACTAGAGGCGCGCGCGGCGGTCGCCGTCGTCCCGCTGGGCGGCAGCCTCGACGTCGAACTCCGTCAGATGCGCCTCGATCTCGGCGCGTCGCGCGCGCAGCGCCGCGGCATCGCTGGCCGGCTGCTGGGTCTTCTTCGGGGGGCAGCACGCGGGGTGTCGCCCGCGGCGGTTCATCCACCACATGTGCAGCGGGCAGGCGAGCGCCGCGGCGGCAATGAGGGCGAACAGGAGTACGTCGGTCACGGGCGCCCCCACGACCCGGCCGCCGGCGACTGCTCCTCGCGCTCGAGCTGGTCGATCTCGGCAGTCAGGCGCGCGTGCTCGTCCCGAAGTTCCTCGACGGTCCCCGAAGCAGGCGCCGAAGCCGCGCCGACGGTCGGCGCCTGGTCGGCGTTTCCCTGGTTCATGTTGCGGCCCATCCACCACATCATCGCTCCCATGCCCACCGGGCAAGCGAGCAAGGCCAGAACGATCAGTAGCTCCATGCTGCTCCTTCGTCACGGCCCGCACCATGCGACGCCGCTTGACTACGCATTGTAGTAGGTAGTCGCGCGCCTCTGGATTGGGTGCAGACGTGGGCGCCAGTTACGGCCTCGCCGCCGGCATTCGCCCTGCGGCGAGCAACCTGCGTACGAGCGCGGCGGATTCTCCGCGCGGAGCGAGCTCAAGATAGCGGCGCCACTGCGCCCTCGCCTCGCGCTTCTTGCCGGCCTGCATCAGGACGGCGCCGCGCGCGAGCGCGAGGCGCCGCAGCATCCCCGTCGAGTAGGTGCGGGCGCGATCGGTGGCGGCGCGCTCGAGCCCGGCGCGCGCAAGCGCCCGCGCGACGTCGCCGTCTGACGCGTCGGTGCCGCGCATCGCCAGTGCGAAGCGGAGGTTCTCGACGCCGCTCATGTCGAGGTAGGCGCCGCCGGCAGTGGCGACGAGGTCGACGAGCGGCCGCACGTCGGCCGGTCGGCGGCCGGCGTCGACGCCGAGCACGGCGACGTGGCCGAGCGTTGGGCGCAGCGCCGTTGCGACGCAGCGCAGCAGCGTCGTCTTGCCGGCGCCGTTGCCGCCGATCAGGCCGCACACCGTGCCGCGCGGCGCCACCAGATCGACGCCCACGAGCGCCGGCGTCACGCCGAACACCTCCACCAGGCCGTTCGCCTCGACCGCCGGTGGCGACGATGTCATCGCGCATCGCGCGGGCCTCCCGGCAGCTCGATCCGTACGGGCGCGTTGTACGCCCGGTAGCGATGCTCGATGACGTTGTTCTCCACGATCGTCCGCACGCGCCGCACGCGTTGGCTGCCGATGTCGATCCATGTCGTCGCCCAGCCCGGGGTCCCGGAGTCCATATAGGCGACGACCGCGATGGGCCGTCCGCGCTCGCGCTCGATCCGCAGCAGCCGCTCTCCCTGCACGAAGATCTGTGAGCGCAGCCAGTTGGACGTGCGGTACGGGATCTCGGTGGGGGGGAGGCGCTGCCACTCGGACGAGCGCGACGGACGGATCCAGCTGCGGCGGTCCGCTCGGATCGCCTCTGTCCCTGCCGACGTGCGATAGGCCATCAGGTCGGGCGCGCGGAGGCGGTACGTCACGCCAGGCTCGCCCTCGGCGTCGCTCGTCGCGCGCTCGTACAAGCGGAGCGTGCGCACCCGGCGCAGCCGCTCGAATGCGCCTGCGACAATCCGCCGCGCACGCTGGTCTGCGGCGCGCTCCCATCGAGCGGGCAGCGCGACGGCGGTCCGGCCGGCGACGTCGACACGAAGCGCGCTGGGGTGGTCGTCCATGCTGAAGCGCACGCAGCCGCGCCCGCAGGACTCGTGGCGCGCGCGGAGCACCCGCAGCGCGAGGTCGGCCGGCGCGGCGCCGTCCTTGCCCTTGCTGGTCTTGTAGATGCGCACGGTGCCCGCCAGCCCCGGCCCCTCGCGCCGAATCCACCCGGCGACGACCTCGCTTCCCGTCCAGGCCGCGACCGACAGCTCACCGGGACGCGGGACCGGCACCGGACAGGGGTCGCACCGGCGCACCTCGTCGCCGCTCGCCTCCGCCTCGGCCAGCTCGCGCGGGGGCGTCGGGAAGCCGACCAGGAACGCGACCGCCGCGATCGCGCCGGCGCCGAGCAGCGGCTCGGTGCGCAGCAGCCGCCAGTGGCGCCGCTCGGTGCGCTCGTCCGCGCGCTGCCCGAGGCGGACGAGCCGGGGCCGCAGCCCGCGCACGTGCAAGAAGCCGACGGCGGCCATGGCCAGCACGAGCGCGATCTTCACGAGCAGGACGCGCCCGTACGCGGTCGCCCAGAGTGCGTCGAGCTCGCCGAGCTCGACGATCGAGTTGATGGTGCCGGTCGCGACGACGAGCAGGAACGCGGGCAGCGCGAGCCGCCCGAATCGGGGTAGCACGCTGCCGAGCAGCGCGCGCCGGCCGCCGGAGCCGAGCGCGCGGAGCTGCGGCCCCCACACCGCGGCGAGCAGCACGATCCCTCCGAGCCAGACCGCGGCCGCGACGAGGTGCACCCACGCCGAGAGGACAGCGAGCTGCGGCGGCGACGCCGCCGCGGCATGGCCGGAC
>JAHWJM010000252.1 GCA_019348435.1 Actinomycetota bacterium | reverse complement strand
GCCGCCTCGATCGGCCGCGCCGACGACTGGCCGCAGTGGCTCGGCCCCAAGCGCGACGGCATCTGGCGCGAGGAAGGCCTGCTCCGGACGTTCCCCGAAGAAGGGCTGAAGGTCCGCTGGCGCGCCCCGGTGGCCGCGGGCTACGCCGGACCGGCGGTGGCGGGGGGGCGGGTTTACCTGATGGACCGCGTGCCGGGGCCCGACGCCAACCGGCCCGCCGACCCATTCCAGCGCGTCACGCTGCCCGGGGTCGAGCGCGTGCTCTGCCTCGACGAGCGGGACGGCACGGTCCTCTGGAAGCACGAGTACGACTGCGACTACGGCATTTCCTACGCCGCCGGCCCGCGCGCCACGCCGACGGTCGACGGCGACCGCGTGTACGCGCTGGGGCGCGAGGGCGAGTTGGTGTGCCTGAACGCGGCCGACGGCAAGGTCGTGTGGAGCAAGCACCTCCAGAAGGACTTCGAGGGCACTCTGCCCGGCTGGGGGTACTCCGAGGCGGTGCTGGTCGACGGCGACAAGGTGATCTGCACCCCCGGCGGCGGCAAGGGCACGCTGCTGGCCTTCGCCCGCGCGATCTTCGGCCCCGACCGCGAGGTGCGCCTGCGCCCGCACTTCTTCCCCTTCACGGAGCCCTCGGTCGAGGTCGACGTGTCGTGCTTCATGGAGCACACCCCCGGCACGCGCTGCCGCGTGTGCAAGGACACCGGCTGGGTCGAGATCCTCGGCTCCGGGATGGTCGATCCCAACGTCTTCGGCTATGTCGCCGAATACGGCTACGACCCCGACCGCGTGCAGGGCTTCGCGTTCGGGATGGGCATCGAGCGGATCGCGATGCTCAAGCACGGCGTGCCCGACCTGCGGCTGCTCTACGACAACGACGTGCGCTTCCTGGAGCAGTTCGGATGACGTCATGAGAGTTCCTGTCGAATGGCTCGAGGAGTACTGCTCGCCCGACCTGCCCGTCGACGAGCTGGCCACGCGCCTGGCGATGGCCGGCACCGAGGTCGACCGCGTCGAGCACCACGGCGTCCGCGAGCTCGATCATTTCGTCGTCGGGCGCGTCGTGGCGGCGCAGCAGCATCCTGACGCCGACCGGCTGAAGGTCTGCGTCGTGGACCTCGGTGGGGGAGAGGAGTCGCAGATCGTCTGCGGCGCACCGAACGTCGCCGCCGGGCAGACCGTCGCCGTGGCGCGTCCCGGCGCGGTGATGCCCGACGGCACACGGCTCAAGAAGGCCAAGCTGCGCGGCCAGGAGTCCGACGGGATGATCCTCGCCGAGGACGAGCTCGGGATCGGCATCGACCACGCCGGAACGATCGTCCTCGACGAGGATCTCGAGGTGGGCGTCCCGCTCGCCGAGGTCCTGCCGCTGTCGACCGACGTGCTCGAGCTCGAGATCACGCCCAACCGGCCCGATTGCCTGGCGGTCTACGGCGTCGCGCGCGAGGTGCACGCGGCGACCGGCGCGCCGCTGGCGCCGCCGCCGTGGGCGGACGGCGCGGGCTCGCTCGCGGCCGGTGAGGGTGACATCGGCGTCGAGATCGCCGTCGAGGCGCCCGACCTGTGCCCGCGCTTCACCGCGCGGGCCTTCGAGGACGTCGCGATCGGCCCGTCGCCGCCGTGGCTGAAGGCGCGCCTCATGGCCTGCGGGCAGCGCCCGATCAACAACGTCGTCGACATCACCAACTACGTGATGCTGCTGACCGGCCAGCCGCTGCATGCCTTCGACCTCGATCGCATCGAGGGCCGCCGGCTCGTCGTGCGCCGCGCGACCGAGGGCGAGCAGGTCGTCACGCTCGACGACCAGACGCGCGTCGTCGACGGCGAGGTCTGCCTCATCGCCGACGCCGCCGGGCCGACGTCGATCGCCGGCGTCATGGGCGGAAACCGCTCCGAGGTGCAGGCCGACACGACGCGCGTCCTGATGGAGGCGGCGAGCTGGAACGCGGCGAACATCCACGCCACGTCGCTGAAGCTCGGGTTGCGCAGCGAGGCCAGCGCGCGCTTCGAGAAGGGCCTCGCGCCCGAGCAGGCGCTGGACGCCCAGGCGGTCGCCACGAAGCTCATGCTCGACCTGACCGGCGCACGGCTCGTGCCCGGCGCGGTCGACGTGGCGCTTCGCGCGTACGAGTCCCTCGAGCCCCTGGTCGTCCGCCTGCGCGACGCGAAGGTCGTCGCGCTGCTCGGCGTCGCGATCACCCGCTCGGAGAGCGCGCTGCACCTGCAGCGCCTCGGCTTCGAGACCGCCGAGCGCTCCGACGGGCTCGACGTCACCGTCCCGCCGTTTCGGCGCAACGACGTCACCCGCGAGGCCGACCTCATCGAGGAGGTCGCGCGCCTGCACGGCGTCAACGACCAGCTGCCGGCGACGCTGCCGCGCCGGCGCGGCGCGATCGGCGTGCTGACGACGCCCCAGCGCCTGCGGCGCCGCGCCGAGGACGTGCTCGTCGGCCGCGGCCTGCTCGAGGTCGTCGGCTGGAGCTTCGAATCGCTCGCGCGCGACGCGCAGCTGCGGCTCGGCGACGACGACCCGCGCCGCGCCCACGTCGTCATCGAGAACCCGATGAGCGAGGACGAGTCGCTCATGCGCACCACGCTGCTGGGCTCGCTGCTGGACGTCGCGCGCCACAACGCCGCACGCGGGCAGGGCGTGCCGGGCATCTTCGAGTCCGGCCGGGTCTACCGCGCCGGAGTCGGCACGCTGCCGCACGAGCACCACGCGCTCGGCGCGCTCATGCCGGGCGACGTGTTTGCCGCCAAGGCCCATCTCGAGGCGCTGCTCCGCACGCTGCGCGTGCCCGCCGCGTTCGCCGCCGACCCGCAGCCGTTCCTGCACCCCGGCCGCAGCGCCGCCGTGCTGGCCGGCGGCGTGCCTGTCGGCTGGGCCGGCGACGTCCATCCGCTCGTCGCGGGGGAGTGGGACCTCGAGGCCATCGGCGCGTTCGAGATCGACCTCGACGCGGTCATCGCGCACGCCGCGCCGGTGGCGCAGTACGAGGATCTCACGTCGTTTCCGGAGCTGCGTGAGGACATCGCGATCATCGTCGGCCAGGACGTGCCCGCGGCGACCGTGCTCGAGGCCGTGCGGGTCGCGGGCGGCAAGCTGCTGGCGCGCGCCGAGATCTTCGACGTCTACCGCGGGCAGCCGATCCCGCCCGGGCGCACGTCACTGGCGATCGCGCTGACGTTCCGCGCCCGCGATCGCACGCTGACCGACGCCGACGTCGCACCGGTGCGCGAGAGGATCGTCGCGCGCCTCGCGAGCGAGCTGGGCGGTGAGCTACGTGGCTGACGCCGCCGCCGCCCCCTCCGTCCTCGTCGCCGGGGCGTCGGGCTACACGGGCGCGCTCGCCGCGCGGCTGATCGACCGCCACCCGCGCTTCGCGCTGGCGGCGATCACGAGCCGCAGCGACGCCGGCAGGCCGCTGAGCGAGCTCTATCCGCACCATCGCGTCGACATGGTCCTGGAGGAGCTCGACCTCGAGCGCCACGGCGACGTCGACGCCGCGATCGTCGCCTACCCGCACGGCGCCGCGGCGCCCGTCGTCGCCGCCCTGCGCGAGCGCGGGGTGCGCGTCGTCGACCTGTCGGCGGACTTTCGCCTCAACGACCGCGACACGTACGCCGCCTGGTACGGCGAGCACGGCGCGCCGGACCTGTTCGGCTGCGGCGTCTACGGCCTCTCCGAGCTGTACGCCGAGCGGCTGCCCAAGGCCGACCTCGTCGCCAACCCCGGCTGCTTTCCGATCGCCACGCTGCTGGCGCTCGCGCCGCTCGCCCGCGCCGGGGCGATCGCCGACGTCGTCGTCGACGTGAAGTCCGGCGTGTCGGGCGCCGGCCGCGCGGCGACGCAGCGCACGCACTTCGTCACCGTCGACGAGAACGTCGTCGCCTACGGCGTCGCAGGCCATCGCCACGCGCCCGAGGTCGACCAGGAGCTCGCCCTGCTCGGGGCGCCGGTGACGGCCACCGTCCAGCCGCACCTGCTGCCGATCGACCAGGGCGAGCTCGTCTCCTGCTACGTGACGCCCGCGCGGGCCTGGGAGCAGGCCGAGCTCGACGCCGCCTACGAGGCGTGGGCGGCGGCGCATCCGTTTCTCGAGATCTCCGCCGCGCCACCGGGCGTGCGCGACGTGCGCGACACGAACATCTGCGCGCTGCACGTGCGCGCCGACCCGCGCACCGGCAAGGTGCTCGTCTTCTCGGCGATCGACAACCTCTGGAAGGGCTCGGCGTCGCAGGCGATCCAGAACCTCAACCTCATGTTCGGCTACGACGAGACGCTGGGCATCGAGCCGAGGTGAGCCAGGAGTTCTTCGCCTCGCGCTGGGTGCAGCGCCCCGCGCATGTCAGCGACGCTCGCGCCGGGCTGGCGGCCGGCTTTCGCGCCGGCGTCGGCGCCGCCGCCATCAAGCAGTCGGGCGCCGTCGACCTCGGGCTGCTCGTCTGCGACGCCGAGGACGCCGTCAGCGCCGCGCGCTACACCCGCTCGGCCATCCTCGCCGCGCCCGTGCTCGTGAGCCGCGACGAGACGATCCCCAACGGCATCCGGGCCGT
>JAHWJM010000251.1 GCA_019348435.1 Actinomycetota bacterium | reverse complement strand
CTCGAACTTCGTGTCGGCGAGGATGACCCCGCGCGAGCGCGCGTGCTCGGCGGCGAACGAATACAGCGCGATCGACAGGTCGCGCAGCTGCTCCATCACCGTGCGGTCGCCGACGATCTCGGCGGCGCGGTCGAAGTCGACCGTCTCGTCGTGGCCGACCTCGGCCTTCGTCGAGGGGGTGAAGATCGGCTCCGGCAGCTGCGCGGACTCCTGCAGCCCCTCGGGCAGCGTGATCCCGGCGACGGCGCCGGTCGCCAGGTAGTCCTTCCAGCCCGACCCGGTCAGGTAGCCGCGCACGACGCATTCGACGGGCAGCATGTCGAGCTTCATCACCGAGAGGGCGCGACCGCGTGCCTCGTCGGGCACGCCGTCGGTGGCGGAGACGAGGTGGTGGGGCACGATGTGGCCCGTCTGCTCGAACCAGAACACCGACAGGGCCGTGAGCACCTTGCCCTTGTCGGGGATCGGCGTCGGATGGACGACGTCGTAGGTCGAGATCCGGTCGCTGGCGACCATGAGCAGGCGGTCGCCGAGGTCGTACATCTCTCGGACCTTGCCGGAGGCGACGAGCGGCAGGTCGGCGAGGGTGGTCGTCACCGGGCGCAGGCTAGCAACGCCGGCGGCGGTCAGCGGTCCTCCAAACGATGGCCCCCGCGCCCGCCCGCCCGCGCGCGCCTCAGCTCAACGGCAAGCGGATGCGCGGCCCGCGGTGGGGGACGGGATCGAACTCCAGCATCAGCCCGCGCTGCCCGCTCGGGATCTGAAATCCGAGGTGCACGCTCGAACGCTGCCCGACCGCCTGCCGGCCGCCAGCAGCGGTGAGCTCAGCGGGAACCTGCGCCGTGTCGGGCCCGATCACGATCCCCGTCGCCGTCCGCACGCGGTAGCCGAGGCTGCGCGGGCGGAGGTTCGGGCGGTCGATGTTGCGCGTCTGCGCGGCGAGCGTCAGCCACGTGCGCCCCGCGCGCAACGGGCGCCGCCGGATCGCGCGCGCCCACTCCGCCCGATCGGTGCGTGCGATGTTGAACACGGCGCCGTCGATCGTGAACGGGGTGTCAAGCGCGCGCACGAGGACCGCATCGCGCCGAACCTCCGCCTGCGGCATCGCGACGAACGCGATGCCGGCGCCGAGCGCAAGCCCGACCACGCCCGCGAGCAGGGCGTTGCGCGTGCCGTGGCCGCCGGCCCCGCCGCGGCCACCACCGCCGCGCGACGCCTTGCGCGAGCGCCGAAACGGCCAGTGCCCGCCGCGCTTGATGACGATCGCACCCGGCTGCGGCGGGGCCAGCGGCGCGTCCGGCGGGGGCGGGGGTGGGGGGCCGTGCGCATCCTCGGGCGCCTC
This sequence comes from Actinomycetota bacterium, assembly GCA_019348435.1. Lineage (GTDB taxonomy): Bacteria > Actinomycetota > Thermoleophilia > Solirubrobacterales > Solirubrobacteraceae > CADCVQ01. The sequence continues at coordinate 3,223 of JAHWJM010000251.1, read as the reverse complement.
GACCGGCGCTTGCGGCGCTGCCGTGCTGCGTCGGACCGGCGTGATCACCGCCCGCGCGTTCACCGCCTCGGCGTCGAGATCGGCGAGCTCCGGCGGGATCCACCCCTCCGCGGTCGAGCTCGCCGCCGCCGGCGACCGCCCGTCGAACATCCGCTCGTAATGCCGCTCGCTCGCGCGCCGCACCGCCGCCGCATCGCCGTCCAGCGCGATCACCGGCGCGGCCTCCACCAGCGCCCGGATGATCCGCGGCGCGAGCCCCGGCGCAAGCGGCGCCGTCACCACGTTCTCGAGCGCCACCTGCGCCGCCGCCTCCTGCACGGGCGACGGGTCGGCGCCCGCCACGCGCCGCGTCGCGTCGGCGGTGCACGACAGCAACAGCGTCTCGAGCTGCCACGGATCGCGGTCGGCGTGCTCCACGACGCCGCGGCGGAAGTCAGCAAGCGCGGCCACCACGGTCTCCGCGACACGAGCGTGCGCTCCCACGGCTGAGCAGTAGGCGAGGATCGCCGACCCGCCCGCGGCGCAGACGGCAGCCAGTGCGTCAGGTTCGCCTTCGACGATCCCCTCGATGGGTACGGGCTCGTCCATCCGGAGTCCGGGCTCAGCTCTCGCCGTAGTACGCATGCGAGTAGTAGCCGTAATCGTGCTCGCGCCCCGGCTTCAAGCCCGTGACCACGATTGCCGTCGTGCGTTCGGGCAGATGCGCGAGCGCGTCCTTCACCGCGCGCGCCTCGTCGCGCGTCGTCTGGTCGGCGCGGACGCAGAGCAGCAGGCCGTCGACGAGCGGCACGATCTTCAGCGTGTCGGACACCGACAGCAGCGGCGGCGTGTCGATGACGACGAGCTCGTAGGCCGCCACCACCTGCTCCAAGAAGGAGCGGAAGCGCTGCGAGCCGAGCAGCTCCGCCGGGCGGATCGACTGCGAGCCCGCGGCGATGACGACGAGCTTCCCGGCCGCGGGCGGCGCGTCCGGGTCGCCGCCGCCGTCGCCGTTGGGCGAGGCGTCCGCCTCGGCCAGCGTCACGATCTGCAGGATCTCGGCGGCGGAGGCCTGGCCGGCGAGGTAGTCGGTGAGCCCCGGGCTGCGCTTGACCGACAGCCGCCCCGGCAGCGACGGCCGCCGCAGATCGCACTCGACGAGCAGCGTGCGCCTGCCCGCCGCGGCGTTGGCGGCCGCCAGTGAGGCGGCCACCGTCGACTTGCCCTCCTCGGGCAGCGCGCTCGTGACCGCGATCGACCTGATCGGGTTGTCGACGTCGAGGAACTCGAGGTTCGTGCGCAGGATCCGGAAGCTCTCGACGTCCTGGTCGGTCATCGGGCCGCGGCCGTTGGGGACGTAGGCGGCGTTGCCGAGCGCCTCGATGCGCACCATGCCGACGACCGGCAGCCCGAGCGTCTCCTTGATCTGCGACGAGTCGCGCAGGCGGCGGTCGAACGCGTTGCGCACGAACGCCAGCGCGACGCCGAGCAGCAGGCCGATCAGGCCGCCGAGCGCCGCGCTGCGCACCGGCTTCGGTGAGACGGGGGAGGCCGGCACCGAAGCGCTGTCTGCCAGCCGGGCCGGCGTGGCGTTGAGGCTCAGCGTGCGCAGCGTCGCGATGCGGTCCAGCAGGTTCGCGGCCGCGACGTCGGTGCTGCTGCCGGATCCGCCCTCGGAGCGCAGCCTCTCGTACTGGCTCTCGAGGCGGTCGGCCGCGCGCGCGTAGTTCTCTCGCTCCTTGTTCTTCTGGATCGTGACCGCGCCCCGGGCGACCTCGTTGGCCAGCGCGGCGGCGAGCTGCCTGTCGTCGGCGCGCGCCTCGACGCTGACGAGGGCGCTCGACTCGTCGACGCTCGTCGTGAGCATCGGGCGCAGCTCGGCGATCGTGCGGTCGTTGCCCAGCCGCCGGCGCACACGCTGCAGCACCTCGGCCGACAGCATGGTCGACGCGCCCTCGGCCGCGAGCTGCTCCGCCGTCTGCGTCGGCGCCACGTTCACTCCGGCGGCAGCGTTGCTGCGGCCCTCCTCCTGAAACGTGACGCGCGCGGTCGCGACATACTCCGGGTCCTGCGACAGGGCCCAGGCCGCGGCGACCCCGGCGCACAAGAGAGTCAGGAGGAGGATCCAGAGGCGGCTCTTTCGCAGCACGCGCAGGATCGCTTGAGAGGTGTCGCTCATGCGAAAGCCGGGCGAGAATAGCAGTGGGTCGGGTCGCTTCCGACCGGCCGCGGCGCAGGTCGCGACGGTCGCGCGGCGTAGGTACACAAACACGCAAGCCGCATCCAGTCCCGCGCCATTGTGTTGCGGCTGACAGCAGATTGCTCTCGACGAAGGGGATCACCACATGACCAGTCGTACGCCGCTCGTCCTCACGCTGGCCGCGGCCATCTTCCTGACCGCCGGATTGGCCGCCGCCGATACCGGCGATGTCCTCAACATCGGCGTACGCAATCCCTCTGGAGGCGAGGAAGCTTCGAGGGAAACGCAGATCATCGCCAGCACGCCGAAGGACACCTACGGCACGCGCCAGTCCAACAAGGGCGACGGCGGCGGCGCGATCTACGGCTGCCGCTCGGCCCTTGACGCCACCTCGGTCGCCTCCATCGCCGATCCGAAGAAGAGCACGGCGTGCATGCGCGTCAACAACCTCCGCGGCGGCAAGGCATTCGACTTCCAGGCGAGCTCGGGCCGGATCATCGGGATCATGCAGGCGGGCCACACCCTGGGGACGCCCAAGCCCACGGTCGCGCCGTTCGTCACCAACGCGACAGGCGTCGCAGTCGGCCTGAACGCCGACCGCGTCGATGGCCTGAACGCGTCCGAGATCATCGCGCAGGCGGTGGCGGCAGCCGCCAAGGGCGGCGGCGGCGGCGGCGGTACGCCCGCCACCTGCCCGGCCAACACGGTGCTGACCGGCGGTGGCTGCATCGAGAACGCGCCGCGCGCGGCGGCGACGTACGCCGCCGCGGCGGCAGCATGCGGCCAGGCCGGACGCCGGCTCGTCCCGCCGGACGTGCTGCTGCATGCCCGCACGCTGGAGGGAATCAACCTCGGCGCCGGCGAGATGAGCGCCGACCTCACGCCCGCGGCGGTGGCGGTGGTTGTCGCCGTAGCCACGATTGTGGAGGGATACGCGACCGTCAACGATGCCGGAACGATCGGCACCGCGCCGCAGAACACCCCCGCGCCGTACCGCTGCATCACCGCATAGCGCTCGCTCAGCGCGGAGAGGCGAGCCGGAGG
>JAHWJM010000250.1 GCA_019348435.1 Actinomycetota bacterium | reverse complement strand
GCCGCGGCGCTCCTGTTCGCGACGCTGGCCGGCTACGACCGCACGCTCGTGCTCGGGACGGCGCTGATGGGCTGCGGCCTGCTGCTCGCCTCGACCCAATCGCTGCTGACGGTGCCGCTGGCGTCCAACCTGCGGCTGGGCTGGATCAGCGCGCTCGATATCGGTCGCCAGGCGATCACCGTAACGCTGATGCTCGCGCTCGTCGTCGCGGGCGCCGAGCTGCTGCCGTTCTTCGCGGTGACGATCGTGGCCGGGCTCGCAGCGCTGGCAGCGACCGTCGTGCTCGTCCGCCGGACCGTGCCGCTGACCCCGGCGTTCGACGTGCGCGAGTGGTGGCTGCTGCTGCGCGACAGCTTGCCGTACGCCGCCGCGACGGCGCTCTACGTCGCCTACTTCCGAGTCGCGATCCTGCTCATGTCGCTGCTGACCGAAGAGCTCGAGACGGGCTACTTCGCAACCTCGTTCCGGATCCTGGAGATGCTGCTGCCGGTGCCGGCGCTGCTGATCGGGTCCGTCTTCCCGATCCTCGCGCGGGCGGCCCGCGACGATCGCGACCGCCTGCGTTACGCCTCGCAGCGCATCTTCGAGGTCGCGCTGATCGCGGGCGTCGGGCTCGTGCTCGTCATCGAGCTCGCCGCGCCGACGATCGTGCAGGTGGTCGCCGGCGACGCCGGCGAGCGCTCCGTCGAGGTGCTGCGCCTCCAGGCGCCGGCGCTGGCGGCGACGTTCGTGGCGATCGCCTGCGGCTACCCGCTGCTGTCGCTGCGCCGCCACCGCGCGCTGCTGTTCGCAAGCCTCGTCCCGCTCGTCGCGACGGTCGCGCTGTGCTTCGCACTGATCCCGCCGTCAGGGGCGACGGGCGCCGCCATCGCCACGACGGTGGCGGAGTTCGCGCTGGCGGCCGCCAACGTACTCCTGCTGATCCGCCACGGCGAGGGCGTGCGGCTGACATTCGGGGTCCTGGGGCCACTCGCGCTCGCCACGCTGCTGGGCTTGACGGCGTTCGTCCTGCCGCTGCACGATCTCGTGCGCGCGGCGGCCGGATCGGCGCTGTTCGTCGCGGCGCTGGCCGCGATGCGGCAGATCCCGCCCGAGCTGTTCGACGCCGCCCGCAGGCGGCAGGAGCCGGCGGCGTAGCAGTCAGGCGGACTTGTCGGCGACGAGGATCGAGCGGTATGCCGGCTCGCGGTGGGCGCGTCGGCAGAGCGCGAACAGCGCGCGGGCCGCGGCCGGCGTGTGGAGGCCGAGCGGGCGTGTCAGCAGGTGCAGGCGGCGCACCGTGTAGAGGCCGTGCACGAGCCGGAAGCTCGATGCCGACATGTGGCGGCGCACCCGCACGCTGCCTGGGCCGAGGATGCGCTCGACCGTCGCCACGATGTCGGCCGTGGCGGGGACGCCGTGCTCGATGTGCTCGATCGCCCAGGGGTGGTCGACGCCGGCCATCTGCCGGTAGCGCTCGTTGAGCCAGCGATCTAGTCGCGCGGCGGTCTCGTCGGCCGGGAAGCTCACGATCATCCGGCCGCCGGGCCGCAGCACGCGCAGCATCTCGCGCAGCGACGCGTCGCGCTGCTCCGCCGCGACGTGCTCGAGCATCTCCAGCGAGATGACGACATCGAAGGACGCGTTTGCGAACGGCATCGCGTCGGCGCTGGCGCGCACCTGCTGCAGCCGGGCGCTGGCGCGCTCAGCGGTTCGGTCGAAGTCTGTGTCGACGCCGGTAACCGGGTGCGCGAGGAACTCCGTGATGCCGGCCGAGCCGGCTCCGACCTCGAGTACGCGCAGCTTCGGATGCCACCTGTCCGCGAGCAGCTCGACGACGGTTTCGTAGCGCAGCGCCGTGTCCAGGTTGGACTCCGTGACGTCGTATCTCGCCGGGGGTCGCAGGGCGCGCATGCTATGACCTCTCCGTGGATGCCCCCGTCGCCTGTGTGGCGATCCTCAACTACAACGGGCGCGCGCTGCTCGACGAGGCGCTGCGCTCGATCGCCGCCCAGCGCTTCGACAGCTACGACGTCGTCGTCCTCGACAACGGCTCGAGCGACGATTCCGTGCGCTGGGTGCGCGAGCACTGGCCGCAGGTGCGGGTCGTCGCGCTCGAGCGCAACATCGGCGTCACCGCGGCCCTCAACGCGATCGTCGAGGCGGCGGGCGACACGCAGTTCGTCGCCCTCTGCAACAACGACGTCGAGCTTGACCCCGGCTGGCTGGGACACCTCGTCGAGACGCTGCGGACGCACCCGCACGCGGCCGCCGCCGCAGGCAAGCTCCTGCGCCACTCCGACCGCACGACTGTCGATCGGGTCGGCGACGAGCTGCACTGGTCCAGCGCGTGCTACGGCCGCGGGGCCGGCGAGCCCGACGACGGCCGCTTCGACCACCCCCAGGAGGTCTTCTCGGTCGGCGGCGCCGCCGCGCTGTACCGGATGGAGGCGCTGCGCCGGGTCGGCCCGTTCGACGAGCGCTTCTTCGCCTATCTCGAGGATGTCGACTGGGGCTTTCGCGCGCGCCTGGCCGGCTACGGCGCGCGCTACGAGCCGCGTGCGGTCGGGCTGCATCACGGCGGCGCGACGCTCGGCGAGATCAACCCTTTCTCGCTGTACCACCTGCGCCGCAACCAGGTCTGGCTCGTCGTCAAGAACTATCCCGCGCGCAGCCTCCTGTGCTATGGGGCATCAGTCGCGCTGTTCAACGCCGTCCAGCTCGCGGGCTCGTTGCGCAGCCCGCACGCGGCGCTCGTCCTGCGGGCCTACCGCGACGCTCTCGCCGGCCTGCCGCGGATGCTCGTTCGGCGCCGGGCCATCCAGCGCGGGCGACGCGTCGGGCATCGCGCGCTTCGGCAGGTCATCCTGCCGCCGGATCGCCCGTGAGGCCCGAGCTGCCGGCCCCGCGGGCGCCCGCCGTTGTGCTGGCCATCGCGACGCACGACGGCCGTCACCTGCTCGAGGCGATGCTGCCGTCGCTCGCCGCGCAGCGGTTTCGCGACTTCCGGGTCGTCGTCGTCGACGACGGCTCGACCGACGACACCGGCCGCTGGCTCGCGGAGCAATGGCCGCAGGCCGAGGTCGTGACGCTGCAACAAAACGTCGGCGTCACCGCCGCCTTCAACGTCTGCGTCCGCAGTGCGGCGGATGCGGAGTTCCTCGCGCTGTTCAACAACGACATGGAGCTGCATCCCGACTGCATCGGCGAGCTCGTGAGCGCGCTGCGGCGCCACCCGGAGGCGGGGTTCGCCACCGCGAAGCTCGTCGACTACCACGACCGCGGCAGGCTCGACGGCGCCGGCGACGTCTTCTTCTGGAGCGGCGCCGCATGGCGCCGAGGGCACGGCGAGCGCGATCGCGGCCAGTACGACGAGGCCGGCGCGGTCTTCGGCGCGTGCGGCGGCGCGGCGCTGTACCGGCGCAGCGCACTGGACGCCGTCGGCCGCTTCTACGAGCCGTTCCATGCCTTCCTCGAGGATGTCGACTGGAGCTTTCGCGCAAGGCTCGCGGGGATCGGCTGCCGCTACGTGCCCAGCGCGGTCGCCTACCACATGGGCAGCGCGACGCTCGGCGCCGGCATGACCGACTTCACCCGCTATCACCTCACCCGCAACTCGATCTGGCTGGTCCTGCGCGACTATCCCGCGCCGGCGCTGTGGCGCAAGCTGCCGCAGCTCGTCCACGGCCAGCTCGCTGGGCTGAACGATGCACGGCGGCACCGGCAGGTGCGCGTCTGGGCGCGGGCGTGGCGCGACGCGCTGCGCGCGCTGCCGTCCGTGCTGCGCGATCGCGGAGCCGTCCAGCGGCGGACCCGCGTCAGCCTGCAGATGTTGGAGGCCGCGGTCGCCGAGGGGCACGAGGAGGTCGCGCAGTGAGACGCGGCGGCCATGTCCTGCTGCTGTGCCCGAACCCGGTCGGCGAGCGTATGCGCGGGCTCGGCATCCGCTACGCCGAGATCGCGCGCGCGTTGGCCGACAGCGCACCGGTGGTCTCGCGGCTGACGGTATCGAACCGCGTGCGCGCGCGCTCCTCGCGGCGCACGTCGCCGGCGATCCTGCCCCCGACGAGCCACGCCGACCGCGCGGAGCCGAAGCGGAGCAGCGTCGCGTCCACGAAGCCGCCGAACGCCACCTCCGCGGCCTCGAGACCACCCCCGACCCCGTCGGCATGGGCTCCTACAACATGGACTCCCACAACGTCCAGCGCTACGTCGACGAGCACGGCCCCGCCCGCAACGAGGGCGACATCCAGGTCAGCCCCGGCGGCCCCTACCCGATCAGCTACCGCGCCATCGTCCCGAAGCAGGACGAGTGCCCGAACCTCCTCGTCCCGGTCCCCCAGCAGCTCGATGAGAACGTCGGCGCCGCGGCCGCGGGTGCGAGCGAGCTGGCCGATGCCCCAGACCGCGTGCACGCGGGCCAGTTGCCGCCCGTCTCCCCGCGCGACGGCGGCGAGCGAAGCCAGGTCGGTGCGGGCCGCCAGTTGAAACTGCGCCGCGCTCCGCACGCGCGAGTCGGCGTGGCCCAGCAGTCCGGCCGGCTCGTCAGTGTTGCGCGTCTCCAAACCCCGCCGCACCAGGTCCGTA
>JAHWJM010000024.1 GCA_019348435.1 Actinomycetota bacterium | reverse complement strand
CTACGGCCGCGCGTCGCAGGGCGTGCGGCTGATGAACCTGCGTGAGGACGACCAGGTCAGCGCGGTGGCGCTCGTGGTCGATGCGAGCGGTGGCACGGGCGCCGCCGCCGGTCAGGAGGCCGACCTCGAGGCGGAGCTGCAGGCGGAGGTTCCCGCCGGCGGGGACGGTGACGGCGACCGTACCGGTGGCTTCCCTGGACCTCGACAACCCCGTTGTCCGCGAGCGGATGCTGTCGCCGGAGTTCCTCGACGCAGCGCGCTTTGCGCACGTCGGCCGGGTCGCGTCGGAGTTCGACGGCGACGAGCGCCGCGCGATCTCGGCCGGCGGTGAGCTGTCGATGCACGGCGGCGGCGACACGCTCGGCTGGGACGTCACGCTGGAGGCGCTGGTCGAGTTCGTCGAGCAGGTGGCGTAATGCTGCGCTGGCTGACCGCAGCGATCGCCGCCATGCTGCTCACCGGCTGCGGCGCCGACGACGAGCCCGGCGACCGCACGACCGGCGACGCCTCCCCGACCGCCACGCAGACCGCCCCCGCCCCCGGCACCACGCAGACGAGCACAACCCCGGGTCGGACGTCACCGGGCGCGCGCGAGCCGGCGCGCGGCGATCGCCCGGAGCAGCGGGCGGTCGAGGCGGTGCGCCGCTGCTTGGCGCAGCACGGCTACCGCGCCACCGGCGGCGTCCGCCGCCCCGGCACACCCAACGCGCCAAGCTACGAGATCCTCGTCGCCGGGCCGCGCGGCAGCGCCTTCATCGCGTTCTACGACAGCGTGGCGCGGGCCAAGCGCTACGCAGGCCGGCTCCGCAGGAACGCCCGCCGATTCAAGGGCGCGAGCGTCGAGCGGCAGGGCACGATCACCACCGTCTGGGTCAAGCTGACCGACATCACCGCCCGCGCGCGCATCCGCGACTGCGTCCGGCAGGAAACCTGAGCGCCTACCGCCCGGTCGCCGACCGCCCCTGCCGCGTGATCATCGAGAGCGAGCCGGCGCATGTCTGAGCGTTCCTCCGCGCGTGCGCTGCACCGCGCGGCGACGCTCGTGCTGTCGGCCGCGATGGTTGTGCTCGGGCTGGCGATCCTCGTACGGACCTTCTCGGCGGGCGGCGGCCCGTTGGCGCTGGGGACGATCCTCGGGCTGGTGTTCGTCGCGGCCGGCGTGGCACGGCTGTACTTCTCATGGCGGGGGCTCTGGTGACAGCGCCGCCACCGGCTGGCAGGCCGGTGCTGCGCCGCAGCCTGGGTTCGCCGGCGATCTTCGCGATCGTGTGGTCGTCGCTCGCGGCGGCCGTCTACTTCTCGCTCGGAATCGTCGCCGGCAACGCGCTCGGGCTGACGCCGCTCGTCTTCCTCGGCGCCGGGATCTTCTTCGTCCTGACGGCGATGACGTACGTCGAGGGCGCCTCGCTGCACCAGGAGCGCGCCGGCTCGACGGTCTTCGCTCGCTACGCGTTCAACGAGCTGTGGAGCTTCATCGCCGGCTGGGCGGTGCTGCTGGATTTCCTGATCCTCATCGCGGTGACCACCTTCGTCGCGACGCAGTACATGGCGGCGTTCTGGTCTCCGCTGGGCAGTGGCACGACGGAGCTCGTGGCGGCGGTCGCGATCATCGGCTACGTCGCGTCGCGCAACATCCGCGGCGCGAGCGCCGGCCGCGGCGTCGAGCGCGTCTCGGTGCTGGCCGTCCTCGACGTCGTCCTGCAGCTGCTGGTGATCGGGCTCGGCGCGTTCCTCGTCGTCGACATCGGCGCGCTCACGCAGACGATCGACCTCGGTACGGCGCCGCGCTGGGAGGACCTGCTGTTCGCGCTGACGGTGTCGGCGGTGGCGTTCACGAGCCTGGAGTCGGCCTCGGGGCTTGCCGGCGAGATCCGCGTGAGCCGCAGCGGCCTGAAGCGGCTGATCGCCAGCTCGACGGTCTCCGTGCTCGTCATCTACGTCGGGATGTCGCTTGTGGCGGTCGCGGCGCTGCCGATCACTCCGGGCGCCTCGCCCCTGACCGGGGACGCGCTCAACGCCCCGGTGCTCGCGCTCGTCTCGAGGTTCGACCCGCCGTGGCTGGTCGAAGCGCTGCGCTACGGCGTCGCCGCGCTGGCGACCCTCACGCTCGTGGTGGCGGCGCACGCCGCGATGCTCGGGCTGTCCCGCCTGTCCTACTCGCTGGCGCGAAACCGGCAGATCCCCAGTGCGATGGGGCGCCTGCACCCCGGCCACGGCACGCCGTACGTCGTGATCGTGCTGGCCGCGGTGTTCGCCACCGCGCTCGTCGTACCGCGCGACCTCGAGTTCCTCGTCGGCATCTACGCCTTCGGCGCGATGCTGGCCTTCCTCATCGCGCACGTGTCGATCTGCGTGCTGCGCTACCGCGAGCCCTATCGCCCGCGGCCGTACCGGATCCCGCTGTCGGTGCGAGCCGGCGGCGGCGATCTGCCGCTGCCCGCCGTGCTCGGTGCGGTGATGGCCGCGGGCGGCCTGGCCAGCCTGCTCGGCTTTCACGAGGGGGCACGGACGGTCGGCCTCACCTGGATGGGCGTCGGCATCGCGCTGTACGTGGGCTACCGGCGCAGCGCCGAGATGCCGCTGCTCGGGCGCGTCGTCCTGTCGGAGGCGGCGCTGCGCTCTGAGCCCGCGCGCGCTGAGTACGGCTCGATTCTCGTGCCGATCTACGGCACGCCGCTGGACGACGACATCGTGCAGACCGCCGCTCGCCTGGCCGCCGCCGAGAACCCAGAGGAGGGCGAAGGCCACGGCGCGACGATTGAGGCGATCTGGGTCTTCGAGGTGCCGCTCTCGCTGCCGCTGGACGCGCGGCTGCCCGACTCGCAGCTCAAGGCCGCGCGGGCGGCGCTGTCCCACGCCAAGGCGGTGGGGGAGGAGTACGACCGCGTCGAGGTGATGACCGCGACGGTGCGGGCGCGGCGCGCGGGCGAGGGGATCGTGGAGGAGGCCAAGCGCCGCGGAGTCGAGCTCATCGTCCTCGCTGCGGAGGAGCCCTCGGCGATTCGCGGCGGTGGGCGGCTCGGTGGCATCGGCGGGCCGCTGGACAACTTCGTCGGCGACGCGACGAAGTACGTCGTGCGCAAGGCGCCCTGCCGGGTGATCCTCACAGCGCCGGCAGGCGACCCCGAGCCGGACGCCGAGCGGCCTGCATAGCCCGCGGTTCCTCTAGCATCCGGCGCATGACGGCGCGCCATTGCTCGAGTGTGGTCGGCGGCAGTCCCGATTGCGAGCGCGCGCGATGATGGTCCTCGTCGTCGGAGCCGGGCGCGTCGGTGCGGCTGTCGCCAAGTCATCGCTCGCGGCGGGCTACACCGTCTCGGTCCTCGATGAGGACCCGCTCTCGCACGAGCGCCTCGACGCCGGCCAGGCGACCTCCTGGGAGGACTCCGGCGGGCGTTTCACCGTCGGTACCGCGATCGAGATCGACGCGCTGCTCGCCGCCGGCATCGCCGAGGCCGACGTCTTCATCGCTGCGACGCGCGGCGACAACACGAACCTGCTCGTCGCGCAGATCGCGCAGAAGCGCTTCAACGTCGATCACGTGATCGTGCGCGTGCTCGACCCGGCGCGCTCGGACTGGTACGCCGAGCAGGGGCTGCACACGATCTGCGCCGTGAAGCTCGGCATCGCGATGTTCGAGAAGGCGATCCTGGACATCACGTCCTGATGTACGTCATCGTCGTCGGCGGTGGCAAGGTCGGGCTCAACCTCGCGCGCGAGCTGATCCGCAACGGCCAGGAGGTCACGCTCATCGAGGGCGAGCGGCGCGCCTACCTGCGCATCGAGCAGGAGCTCGAGCACGCCATCCAGTACGGCGACGGCACGGAGTTGTGGGTGCTCGAGCGCGCCGGCATCCAGCGCGCCGACCTCGTCGTGGCGGTCACCGGCGACGACGAGGACAACATCCTCATCTGCCAGGTCGCCAAGGAGAAGTACCTCTGCGAGCGGATCATCGCCCGCTGCAACAACCCGCGCAACCTCCAGCACTTCAAGCTGCTCGGCGTCCAGCCGGCGGTCTCGGCGACCGATCTCATCCTCAACCTCATCGAGCACGAGGTGCCCGGCCACGGGCTTGTCCACCTGCTCGACCTGCCCGACGAGAAGCTCGAGATCATCGAGGTCGAGGTGACCGACGGAGCACCGGCGGCCGGCCGGGCGGTCTGCGACATCGACCTGCCCGACGGCAGCCTGATCATCTCCGTGCTGCCGTCCGGCAGAGCCGGGTTCGTGCCCAAGGGCGACACCGTGATCAATCCGGGCGATGAGGTGCTCGTCGTGCTCGATCCCGGCCTGGAACCCCACATCACCGCGCAGTTCGCGCCCAACGGCCGCGTCGGCTGAGCGGCGCCGGCCGCGAGCTCCTCGCCCCTCGACGGGCGAACGCCCGTGGCTATACTCGCGCACTGCCTTGCCGGGTGGAGTAATCGGCAACTCGCCAGGTTCTGGCCCTGGAATTCAAGGTTCGAGTCCTTGCCCGGCAGTCGTTCGAGCGCCTACGCCGCCGCCTGCGCCATCCAGTCGCGGTACAGGCGCCAGTAGGCGCCTTGGGCGTCCAGCAGCTCGTCGTGCGTTCCCTGCTCGACGATCCGGCCGCCGTCGAGCACGACGATCCGGCCCGCCTGGCGAATCGTGCTCAGCCGGTGCGCGATCACGACCGCGGTGCGCCCGGCGAGCAGCCGCTTCAGCCCGCCCTCGATCCGGGCCTCGGTGTGCAGGTCGACGTTCGAGGTGGCCTCGTCGAGGATCAGGATCCGCGGGTCGGCCGCGAGCGCGCGGGCGAACGCCACCAGCTGGCGCTGGCCGGCGGAGAGCTGCGTACCGCGCTCGCCGACCGGTGTGTCATAGCCGTGCTCGAGGCCCATGATGAACTCGTCGGCGCCGACGGCGTTCGCGGCGGCGCGGATCTGTTCTCGGGTGGCGTCGGGCCGGCCGAAGGCGATGTTCTCGGCGATCGTGCCGCTGAACAAAAAGCCCTCCTGCGGAACGACGCCGAGCTGGCGGCGCAGCGATGCCTGCGTGACGCTGCGCAGGTCGTGGCCGTCGACGAGCACCGCGCCGCGGGTCGGGTCATAGAAGCGCGCGACGAGCTTGGCGATCGTCGACTTGCCGGCGCCCGTCGCGCCGACGAGCGCGACCGTCTGTCCCGGCGGGATCTTCAGCGAGACGTCCTGCAGCGCCCAGACCGCATCCTCGCCCTGACCGTAGCGGAAGCTCACGTCGCGCAGCTCGATCTCTCCGCGCAGGCGGCCGAGCTCGGTGGCGTCGGGGGCGTCGACGAGGTCGGGCTGCTCGTCGAGCAGGTCGAAGATCTTGTCCAGAGCGGCCATGCCGGCCTGATAGGTCGTGTAGAGCTGCGAGAGCTGCTGGATCGGGTCGAAGAAGAGGTTCAGCGCGGCGACGAACGCGACGATGACCCCCACCGTCATGTCGCCCTGGATCGCCTGCATGCCGCCGTAGAGCAGGATCCCGACGGTCGCGATCGCGCTGAGCAGCTCGACCCCGGGGAAGTACGCGGCGTTGAGGTTGACGGTCGTCATGTTGACGTCGCGGTTGCGGTCGTTGAGCGCGCGAAAGCGACTGATGTGGTGCGGCTCCTGGCTGAAGGAGTGCACCACCCGGATGCCCGACAGCGACTCCTGCAGGTAGGCGGTGATCGAGCCGATCGCCTCGCGGGTGCGGGCGTAGGCGTCCGCCGAGGCGACCCGGAAGGCCAGCGAGGCGAGCGCCATGAGCGGGAAGATGAGGAACGTCAGCAGCGCGAGCTCGAGGTCCAGCCAGGCGAGGATCGCCATCGTCCCGATCAGCGTCAGCGTGCTCTGGAACAGCGTCACGACGCTGTCGGTCACGAGCGTGTCGAGCGCCTGTACGTCGTTGGTCATCCGGGAGATGAGCTGGCCCGCCTGGCGGCGCTCGTAGAAGCCGACCGGCAGGGACTGCAGGTGGGCGAAGATCCTCAGCCGCAGATCCTGCAGCGCGCGCTGGCCGACCCAGCCGACGAGGTAGGTCTGCGCGTACGAGGCGCCCCAGAAGACGAGCGCGCTGAGCACGAATGCGCCGACGACGAGGTTGAGCGTCGCGATGTCGCCCTGCCGGATGCCGTCGTCGATCGCGAACTTGACGAGCGGCGGCGGAGCGAGCGTCGCCGCTGTCGCGGCGGCGAGGGCCACGAACATGAGGATGACCCGCTTGCGGTAGGGCCTCAGGAGCACGGCGAGCCCGCGCAGCTTGCGCCCGCGACCGCCGGTCTGGCGCAGGCGGCGGCGCAGCTCCGAGGTCGTGATCGGCCGCCCGTCCTGCACGAGCTGGTCGCTGACGGCGTCGCGCGCGCCGGGTGCCTGCGGGCCCGGTGTCACAGCCCGGCCACCTCGGGCTCGGGTGCCTTGCGGGTGAGGAAGACCTGGTCGGGCAGGCCCTTCTCGACGATCTGGCGGTAGAACGGCGAACGCTCGAGCAGCTCGTCATGCGTGCCGCGGTTGATGAGCCGGCCGCCGTCGAGGACGGCGATCTCGTCGGCGAGGGCGATCGTCGAGAGGCGGTGGGCGATGACGAACGTCGTGCGGCCCGCCATCGCCGCCTCGAGGCCGCGCTTGATCTCGCGCTCGGTCGAGGCGTCGATCGACGACGTCGCGTCGTCGAGGATGAGCACGCGCGGATCGGCAAGCAGGGCGCGGGCGATCGCGATGCGCTGGCGCTGGCCGCCGCTGAGCGTCAGGCCGCGCTCGCCGACGCGCGTGTCGTAGCCGTCGGGCAGCCGCGTGATGAAGTCGTGGGCCTGCGCGCGACGGGCGGCCTCCACGACCTCCTCGCGGCTTGCGCCCGCGCGCGCGTAGGCGATGTTCGCGTGCACGGTGTCGCTGAAGAGAAACGGGTCGTCGTTGACGACGGCGATCTGCGCGCGCAGCGTGCGCGGGTCGACGCTTCGCACGTCGGCGCCGTCCACGAGCACCGCGCCGGCGGTGGGGTCGTAGAGGCGCGGGATGAGCTGGACGAGGGTCGTCTTGCCCGCGCCCGTGGCGCCGACGAGGGCAAGCGTCGTGCCGGCGTCGACGGTCAGCGAGACGTCGCGCAGCGCGGGCTGAGCGTCGCCGTCTGCGTCCGCGCCGTAGGCGAACGTGACGTCGCGCAGCTCGACGCGCCCCGAACCCTCCGGCAGCGGTTTGGCGTCGGGGGCTGCGACGATCCGCGGCTCGCGGTCCAGCAGCTCGAACAGGCGGGCGCCCGAGGCGGTCGCGCGCTGGGCGAGGCCGAGCGTCCAGCCCAACGTGCGGACCGGCGCCAGCAGCATGAGCAGGTAGCCGTAGAACGCCGCGAACTCTCCGAGGGTCAGGCTGCCGTTGACGACCATCCGCCCGCCGACGAGCAGCAGCGCCGCGAGCCCGAGCTGGGGCAGGAAGCCGATGAACGGGTTGTAGAACGCGCGCAGCCGCGTGGCGATCATCGACTGCGTGAAGACGCGGCCGACGCTGCGGCCGAAGCGCTGCTGGCGCTGCTCCTCCGCCGCGAAGGCCTTGACGACGCGCACGCCGCCCACGCTCTCCTCGACGTCGGCGGTCAGCTCGGCGATGCGCTGCTGGACCTCCTGCAGCGCCGGGCGCGAACGCCGGCCGTAGCGCTGTGCGATCCAGATGACGAACGGGATCGGAAAGAGCGAGACCAGCGCGAGGAACGGGTCGATGACGATCACCGCGATCGCGGCGAAGACGACGGTCAGGATCGCCTGCGAGATGAGCACCAGGCCGTAGCCGAGAAAGAAGCGCACCGACTGCAGGTCCACCGTCGCGCGCGACATGAGCTGGCCGGTCTGCTGGGCGTCGAAGAAGCCGAGCTCCTGTCCGAGCAGGTGCTCGTAGACGCGGTTTCGCAGGTCGACCTCGACGCCGAGGGACACGCGTCCGGCGATCAGCCGGCGCGCCACGGTGAGCGCCAGGCGCAGGATCGCCGCGGCGACGATGACCACCGCCAGCAGGCGCAGCCGCTCTCGGTCGCCGTCCTCGATCGCGCTGATCGCGGCGCCGGTGAGGCCGGGGATGGCGACCGTCGCGACCATCGCCAGGATGGCCAGCAGGCCCGACCACCAGACTCCGCGCTTGTAGTCGCGCAGCAACCCGCAGAGTCGGAAGAACGTTGCCATCAGCGGCCATTGTAGTTGCTTGGTCAACCACTTTGCCCGCCCGGGGCGCGGTGGCCGCGAGGCGAACTACGCTCCCCGGATGCCGAGCCCACCCGCGGGACTCTGCGACTCCTGTCGCCATCAGCAGGTCGTGCGCACGAAGCGCTCGTCGTTCTCGCTCTGCCGGCGCTGGAAGGAGGACGCCCGCTATCCGCGCTATCCGCGCCTGCCCGTGCTGCGCTGCCGCGGCCACGAGCCAGCCCCGGCGACGGGGGAGGACGACTGCTCGATCAGCGCCGGCGGTCCCCGCGGATGAACGCGAAGGTTCTGCTGATCGCCTTCAGCGCGCGCTGGGGCAGCGTGAGCGGCGGCGTCTGCTCGCCGAACGCGGGGATGTCGCTGCGCGTGGACTCCGACGGGACCGGGGGATCACCGGCGATCGTGCTCGTGTGGACGTCATAGCGCTTCAGCGGGTCGAGCACGACGGCGGTCATGACCTTGCCGTGCCCGCTTGCGTGCACCCGGATGTTGTGCGTCTGCGGCGGCGCGCTCTCGTCCACGGAGTTCACCGTCACGACGAGCGTGTGCGGGCGCGGCTGCTGCTTTCTGACGTCGTACTCCACGCGCAGCCGACCGCCCGCGCGTAGCGCCCGCACGTCTGGGCCCCTCAGCCCCTTGCCGTGTCGGGACACCGCCGGCGGGTTGTCGAGCATCTTGTCGGGCGCCCTCCACTGCTTCTTCGCGCCCGGGCCCGTCGGGCTGTTGGACTCGACGACCGTGCGCGGCAGCGTGTCGCCCCAGCGGCCCGGCCAGCTCGGCCAAGCCGGCTCGTCCGTGCCGAGGATCTCGAGCGCCGGCCGCTTCTTCGCGCGCCGCTTGCCGTCGGCGAGGTCGTACCACGCCTCGGTCTGATGGAAGCCGGCCTCGAAATACGAGGCGTGCGAGCCGCGCGCCACGTAGACGATCGGCCGGTCGCCGAGCTTCTCGACCTTGTTCCACGGGCGCACCTCTGCGTAGCGATGTTGCGCGTAGACGGCCACGTCGGGATGACCGGCGGCGGCGTCGACGCGAAACTGCACCATCTCCCAGTCGCCCTCGTGCTTGCCCAGTGAGAACGACAGCTGGTAGTCGTTGTAGAAGTACCACAGCCAGTACTGCAGCCAGAGGCGCCCGTTGGCCACGATCGCGTGGCCGTAGACGACGTTGTTGAGGTCGGGGCGCGCGCTGCGCAGACGGCGGTACTGCTCGCGGTAGTCCTTGCCCTCGAGGCCGATGAGGTCGCCGTCGCGGACATCGCTGCCGTCGCCGTAGGTCTTCGGACCGAGGAAGTCGAGCGTGAGCGCCGGCTCGCCGGCCTTGGGCTGCGCGCGGGCGAGGACGGCGCCGTTGCCCGCGGCGGTTCGCTTGCGGCGCAGCTCGTTGCCGGGGTTGACCATGTACTGCACCGCGCTGTCGGCGAAGAACTGCTCGTTGGCGTCATAGCGCAGCACGGGCTGAAAGCGCTTGAGCAGGTCGTCGTGCTCGCCCATCAGCTCAGCCTACGGACGGGCCGGCGACAACGAGCGGCTGCGCCTCGTGCAGACGCGTGCCGAAGTAGTCGCGAGGCTCGATCTGGCCCAGCGCGACGAGCACGATCCGCAGGATCCCCTGATGGCCGACGATGACCGGGTGGGCGTGCGCGGCGAGCGCGTCCGCGGTGGCGGCGCGCGCGCGCGCGAGCGCGTCGTTCAGGGGCTCCATGCCGGGTACCGGCGCCCCGAAGGGATCCGCCCGCCACGCCTCGAACGGTGCGCCGAGCCGCTCGCTGGCGCCGTCCCGGTCAAGACCCTCGAACGGGCCGTAGTCGACCTCCGTCAGGCGCGCGTCGACGTGCAGCGGCACGCCGGTGACGTCGGCGATCACCTGCGCGGTGTCGCGCGCGCGCATCAGCGGGCTGCTGATCACCGCGTCCACGCCGGCGCCGGCGAGCGCGCTCGCCGCCTGCCGGGCCTGCTCGCGGCCGGTCTCGGTCAGCGGGATGTCCGAGCGGCCCGAGTAGGCGCTGCGCGCCGAGCTGGCGGTCTGTCCGTGGCGCACGAGGGTGACGGTGTGGGCGGCCACGGCGGCGCGGGGTTCAAACGCGCTCGGGCTCGACCCAGCGCCGCTCGGCATCCGCTCGGCGCACCGCGTCGGTCAGCGCCTGCACGCGCAGGCCCTCGTCGAGCCCGGGATCGGGAGCGGCGCCATCGCGGATCGCGGCGTGGAAGTTGCGCGCCACGTGCGCGTATGCCTGCTTGGAATCCGCCTCCAGCGGACCCTCGACCTGCAGCTCCTCGCCGGCGCGACCCCAATGCAGTCGCTTCTCGGCGTCCAAGCGTACGGTGCCCCCGTCGCCATGGACCTCGATGACGTCCCCGCGCTTGTGGCGCGCCGTCGCCGTCAGGCTCACGTGCCCGAGGCCGCCGCCGCGAAACCGGATGAGGATCGCGTAGGCGTCCTCAGCGGTGACGGCCTGCGGCGAGCCGTCGGGCCCGCGACGTTCCTTGACGCCCACTTCGGTCGCGGCCGCGACCGAATCGACCTCCCCGAAGGCCGCGAGCAGCAGGTCGAGGTCGTGGACGCCGTAGCCCTGCAGGCGACCGCCGCCGAGGCGCGCGTCCTGGACCCACGTGAACGGGCGCGACTCCGGCAGCGCGTGGTCGTCGAAGACGAGCGCGATCGAGACCATCCGCGGCGCGCCGGCGACCTCGGCGACACGCTGCAACAGCCGGTCGCGCGTCTCCTGGAAGCGCCGGCCGTAGTTGACCGCGCCGACGACGCCGGCCGCAGCGATGGTGTCGCGGACGGCACGCGCCTGCGTGAGGTCCATGGCGACCGGCTTGTCGAGGAGCACGTGCAGCCCGCGGCGCGCGGCGGCGGTCGCGATCTCGGCGTGCGTCGCGACCGGCGTCGCGACGTGCACGGCCTCGAGGTCGGGGTGTGCGAGCAGCTCCTCGACGTCGCTCGTGCCGAGCGCGAGGTCGTGCTCGTCGGCCAGCTCACGGGCCCGCTCGGGGGTGCGCGACCAGACGGCGACGAGCTGAAACTCGTCCATGTCCGCCAGGACGGGCAGCGGGACCTTCGCCCCGTAGCCGCCGCCGAACACTGCGATCTTGACCGGTTCGCCAGGCATCCGAGGCGGAGGATACGGCCCGGCCGGAGCGATCGCAGCTGCTCACGCGCGCCCGAGGCGGTGAGATCATCCCGGGAGTGTCCCCCGAGCTGCGCCTCAGCGTGCTGGACCAGTCGCCGATCGCGCTCGGCGCCAGCGGGTCCCAGGCGCTGCGCAACACCCTCGACCTGGCGCGGCTGGCCGACGAGCGCGGCTATCACCGCTACTGGGTGGCCGAGCACCACGGGGGACCGATGCTCGCCGGAACCAGCCCGGAGGCGCTCGTCGCAGCGATCGCGGCGAAAACGTCACGGCTGCGGGTCGGCAGCGGGGGCGTCATGCTGCCGCACTACAGCCCGTTCAAGGTCGCCGAGACCTTCAGCGTCCTCAGCGGCCTGTTCCCCGGGCGCATCGACCTGGGCATCGGGCGCACCGACGGGACCGACGATCCGGTCACGATCTTCGCGCTGCAGCGCGACCGCAACCACCCGGCGCGCGACGACTTCGGCGAGCAGCTCACCGAGCTGCTGGCCTTCCTGCACGACGAGCTGCCGGCTGATCATCTCTTCGCCGCGCTGCCGGGGCTGCTGCCGGGACGACCGGAGGGCCCGGTGCCGTGGCTGCTGGGGTCGTCGGCGCAGAGCGCGATCTGGGCCGCAGAGCTGGGGCTGCGCTACGCGTTCGCGGACTTCATCAATCCCGGCGGCGGCGTCGAGATCGTCAACCTCTACCGGGAGCGCTTCGTGGCATCCGAGCGGCTCGGCGCCCCGTGCGTCGCGGTGGCGGTATGGGCACTCTGCGCCGACGACGAGGAGGAGGCGGAGCGTCTGAGCTCCAGCGCGCGGATGGTGATGATGCTGGCGCGCCGCGGGAAGTTCACCGCGGTCCCGCCAGTCGAGACGGCGCAGCGCTTCATCGCGCGGCGCAGCCTGCGCGGTTCGCCCGATGTCGCCGTACGCAAGCGGATGCTGCACGGCGTGCCTCTCGCGCTGCGCGGCGAGCTCGAGCGGCTCGCCGGCGATTACGGCACGAACGAGCTGCTCGTCGTCACCGTGACGCATGAGCACGCGCCGCGCCGCCGCTCCTATGAGCTGCTGGCCGACGCCTTCTCGCTCAACCGCTGACGGCGGCCAGCAGCTCCGGCGCGACCTGCTTCTTGCGGCTCATCACGCCGGGCAGCTCGATCGCGCCGTCGACGACCGGCTCACCGAACGCGCGCTCGGCGAGCGCCTTGCTGCCGGTCACCAGCAGGCGCGTGTGCTGGGCGAGGATGTCGGTGAGCATGACTGCGAACATCACGTCGCCGTGGCGCGCGCGACGCCGCTCGGCCGCGTCGCGCAGCTCCTCGGACCGCTCGAAGACCGCGCGGCCGACGGTCTCGATCTGCGCGACGCTCAGCGTCTTGCCGTTGTCGAGCTCGTACTCCTTGAGGTCGCGGCGAACGAGGTCCGAGGCCGACACCTCGGCGACGTCGGAGCTCTCTTCGAACATCTCGCGGCCGAACTGCTGCGCGTCGAGGGACAGCAGCCGCTCGAGGTAGGACGTCACGACGCGGTCGCGCTCCGTCGTCGTCGGGGAGTTGAGGACCACCGTATCCGAGAGCACGGCGCCGAGCAGCATCCCCGCCGTCTCCTGCGTCGGCTCCAACCCATACTTCCGGTAACGCTCGACCACGAGCGTCGCCGTCGAGCTTGGACAGGATGACGCCGGTGAAGTCGACGGCTTCCTGGAAGGCCTTCGCGACCGTCACGGCCTCTTGACCGATCATCGAGTCGATGACGAACAGCGTCTCCACGGGGTCGACGGCAGCCTTGATGTCGGCGGCCTGCTGCATCAGGACCTCGTCGACGTTGGTACGCCCCGCCGTGTCGACGATGACCACGCCCGCGCCGTGACGCCGCGCCTCGTTGACTGCCTCCTTGGCCACGGCCACGGGATCGCCCGATTCCACGGGGGCGTACACCGGGACGCCCACCTGCTCAGCGAGCACGCGCAGCTGCTTCACCGCGGCGGGACGCTGCAGGTCGCAGGCGACGAGCAGCGGCGCGTGACCCTGGCCCTTGAGCCACAGCCCGAGCTTGCCGGCGAGAGTCGTCTTGCCGGCCCCCTGCAGGCCGGCCAGCATGATCACCGTCGGACCGGTATTGGCGTAGCGGACGAGCCGGGTCTCGCCGCCGAGGATGCCGATGAGCTCCGAGTGAACGATCGTGATGACCTGCTGGGCCGGGTTCAGCGCGCCGGACACCTCCGCCCCGCGAGCGCGCTCCTTGACC